>CAYXOT010000095.1:0-3356 GCA_964466985.1 uncultured archaeon | reverse complement strand
TAGATTTAATAATGGAGTAGGATATACAATAGCAGTACCAATATCAAAAGCTGAAGATGCGTTGTCAATATTGAGAAAACGTTTTCTAGCAGAAGTAATAGGTGATGTTACTAGAGGAAACGGCAGGGTGGTAATAGAGTCTCAATACGACCCTAGTACGGTTGTTTTTCAATAACCTGAAAAAGGAAATTAATTCTCAGTAAACCAAATAAACTATAATGACCAACTGGCACGCTCTGGATTCCGCTGAGGTTCTTGAAGAGTTGGATACAGCCAAAAGCGGTATATCCGATGTAGAAGCACAACAAAGACTGCAGGCTACAGGCTACAACGAGCTGAAGGAAAAGAAAAAAATCACCGCATTGGCTTTGTTCCTTAACCAGTTCAGAAGTTTCCTAGTTCTGATTCTTGTCATTGCAGCTGTGATTTCCTACCTGATAGAAAACATAGTAGATTCTGCGCTGATTGCAGTCATTATAATCGTCAATGCTTTGTTCGGATTCTTCCAGGAGTTCAAGGCCGAGAAAACACTCGAAAGTTTGAAAAGATTGTCGTCGCCGAAAGCAAAGGTTGTCAGAGGCGGTGAAGAAAGACTCGTAGACTCCCGCGAGCTTGTCCCCGGTGACATACTCGTTATCAATGAGGGAGATAAAATTCCCGCAGACGCACGATTGATTGAAGTCTTTAACCTCAAGGTCGATGAGTCGTCGCTGACAGGGGAGTCAATCCCAATAACAAAAATAGAAAAGGTTCTTGCTGATGTTGTACTGCCTGAAAGAAAGAACATGCTTTACAGAGGAACCGTCGCCATTTACGGCAGAGCCAGAGCTGTCGTAGTAAGCACAGGCATGTCCACCGAGATAGGTAGGATAGCCCAACTGATTGAAACATCTGAACAAGAAACACCGTTACAGGCGAGGATAAACTCCTTCGGTAAATGGCTGGGATTGATAGCTCTTGTAATTGCAGGTATTGCTGCTTTGATTGGCGTGCTGAAAAATTATGCTGTAACCGATATGGTTCTTACTTCCGCCGCACTAGCTGTTTCAGCAGTACCGGAAGGTTTGCCGGCGTTGTTGACAATCACCCTTGCCATCGGTGTGCAGAAGATGGGCAGACAAAAGGCCATAGTAAGAAAGTTGTCGGCAGTCGAGACTCTGGGCTCAACCACAATAATCCTTGCCGATAAAACTGGAACTATGACGACAAACGAGATGACTGTGAAGAAAATTTTTGTTAATAATCAAGAAATTGATGTAAGCGGTGTTGGATTCGAACCGAAAGGAGAATTTTCTATAAAAGGAAAACCCATTGATCCTATCAAGAATAAAGAACTAGTAAGTGCATTGACAATATCTGCTCTCTGCAACGATGCCGTCCTCACAAAGAATGAAAAATGGGACATCATAGGGGACCCAACAGAAGGTGCGTTGCTTGCAGTTGCCAAAAAGGCTGGTATAGATGCAAAAGAATTGAGCAAGAAATACCCTCGAGTTAATGAAATTCCTTTTTCCTCTGAAAGAAAAATGATGTCAACTGTCCATAAAATGGGGAAAAGATATTTTGTATATTCAAAAGGTGCGCCCGAAATTGTTCTATCGAAATGCGCGGCTATATTAAGAAGTTCACATGTGGCCAGATTAAGCGAGGTTCAAAGAAACGACATGCTCACAGGCGTGAAAGAGTTTGCCGACAAAGGCCTTCGTGTGTTGGCTGTCGCTTACAAAGAAACTACAGAACATCACCATGAAAATCTCGAGAAAGATATGATATTCGTTGGATTACTTGGAATGATAGATCCTCCGAGACCAGAAGTTAAAACTGCGATTAAAACTTGTCATGATGCAGGAATTAAAGTAATCATGATAACTGGCGATCACAAGGATACAGCTGTTGCAATTGCTAAAGATATTGGTTTACTCCAAGATGGGAAAATTCTAACAGGAGAGGAACTAGAAAAAATTTCTGATGACAAATTAGGAAAAGTAATCGATGATGTAGAAGTATATGCAAGAGTTTCACCTGCACACAAATCACGAATTGTTAAAGTGGTTAGGGAGAGAGGTCATGTAGTTGCTGTTACTGGCGATGGTGTTAATGATGCGCCTGCACTGAAGGATGCCCATATAGGGGTAGCGATGGGGATCAAAGGAACAGACGTCGCCAAAGAAGCGAGCGAGATAGTTCTTTCAGACGACAATTTTGCGACGATAGTCAACGCAGTCCAAGAAGGTCGTGGAATTTACGACAACATACGAAAATTCATAAGGTATATACTTTCAGCAAATTTCGATGAGATTTTCGTTATCGCAGCAGCTATTCTACTCGGCTTACCTTTACCGTTTCTACCCATACAGATTTTATGGATAAATTTGTTGACAGACAGCTTGCCGGCTCTTGCATTAGGCTTTGACACAAAGGACAGGGATATAATGATGCGCAGACCTAGAAATCCAAAGGAAGGTATTCTGCACAAAATGTTACCTTTCGTCATATCTGCAGGTGTATTAGCTGCAGTAGTGAGTTTAGGTTTGTTCATTTTTGAACTGAAAACCAATGGTTCGATAGATAGAGCAAGAACAATTGTTTTCACAACAGCGATAATATTCGAATTGCTTTTTGTTTTCAACTGCAGGTCAGAAAGGGAGCCGATATGGAAAATAAATCCGCTTTCGAACAAACTGTTGATTTTCGCTGTTTTAATAGGATTGTTGCTTCAGGTTGCTATCGTACACTTGCCGTTCTTCAATGTCTTGTTTAAAACGGTTCCATTGGGTATATCAGACTGGTTATTGATAGGATTGCTGTCTTCCACAGGATTGCTTTTGAGTCCTAAAATATTCATGCGCTAGAGAAGTGAAGCAAGGAAATCAAGCTATCATTGGTTTGTTGAGTTTCATCTAATTTAAAATTAAAGGAAAACAATTTAATATAAGGTAGAATGCCTAGGAAAAGGAAACTCAAGCGAACACAAGATTTATCACCCGAAAGCGTGAGGGTTGAAGACAATATCCTGAAAACGCCCAAAGGTATCTACAGAATCAAAACATCTTTGTCAAAGGAAAACAAGCTCATCGCCACTCTGCACCCACTGCATTTCAAATTCGAATCACGGGACTTGGCGCAGATATTCATAGGCTCTATAGTTCTGGCATCGCCATTCATTGTAACAGGAGAAGTATGGGAGCTTGGAGCGCAGATGTCGACGATATCCTCTGTTCTGTACCTGATGCTAAGTTTGTTCGCGCTTTCAATATTATTGTATTACTGGCGGTACGAGAAAGTGACGTTTCATGGCCATGTTGTGAAAAGAGAGCTCATAAGGCGCCTGGTGGTCACATATCTGATAGCGTTTG
>CAYXOT010000094.1:866-3385 GCA_964466985.1 uncultured archaeon | reverse complement strand
TCTCCACAAGGTATACTTTTAGTTCCTTTGACTTTTGTAAATTTTGATTTATAAAACTCTTGAATTCCAGTGGTGTATGACCAAAATTCTTTAAACTTATTTTCTAATCCGGAGTTCCAAACAGGGCCTCTATATTCTATTCTTCCTTTCCATTGCTCTTTTGGTATATCTACTTTTTCTTCTATCGCCTTTAACACAAAATTAATGAAATTTGGAGCTGTATTAACAAATTCCCCAGTAGTTACAGCATATGAAGAACCTCCTTCTCCTCTTAAACTTCCCGCCAATGTAGCTAAATTCGAATTTAATTTTATCTTTTGAGGTAAAATTAAAGATAGTAACCGTGGATTACTGTTCCACCAGAATATAAATTTGTCTTTGTTTTCGAAAAATAGAGTTTCTGGATTTGCACGTTTTCTATATTTTTGATGTGTATTTATTAATTTGGAAAATAGTTCTAGTGAATTTATTATATCTTTATCTTTTTCGAAAGATACGGAAGATAGTTTAGCCTCTGTTCGAGTCTTTGAATCTAAAACTGAGATTTTTATTTTATCATGTAACTTAATTCCTATATTTTTTGCATCAATTTTTGGTATAGAAATAGAAAACCATTTATAGCCATTGTAGTTTATTGTCTGAAGTGGTACAACATCTATAAAACTCTTTTTATTTTTATGGAATTCTAACAAAAGAAATTTTTTATCCTCTAATTTATTTTTTGTTATCGCAGTTTTAGGTAAGTAAGTCCTTAAAATTTTTCCTTTATCAAATGAACCTGTTACATTCGACTCAAACTCTATCATATTCTCACGTTATTCATTTTGACTTACTTTTTGACTTACTTATATTTGTGAACCGTAATATTTAAGTCTTTCGGTTAGTCAATATAACTTATTGGTTTGCATGGTTTTGGAAAGCACTGGCAGATTATATAAAAGAGGTAACAGAGTTTACATATATATACCTTCTAATGTTTCGTTGGATTCTACATTCCCATTTGATTTTGAAAAAGGTGATATAAAAGTGAAAATTGATGGCAAAAAGATTGTTATAGAAAAGGCTTGATTGACATACATTTATCTTTTAATAATCAACTTAAAAACTATGCAGGAAATTGGATGGACTGAAAAGGTTGCAAAAGAGTGGTCTCAGTACAAACCTCCTTCAAGACCTTCTGCTAGCGAAGTAGAGATATTCGAATCTCACATAAGAGAATTGCCGGAATCTGGTCACATACTCCTTTTAGGTTCTACACCAGAAATAAGAGATTTAGCGGTAAAATATGAACTGAAGATAACTATTGTTGACTGGTCTGAGGAAATATTCAAAGCATTGAAATTGTTAACCGAGAATAAAGACTATAACGAGGGATTCAGTAAACAAGACTGGAGAGAAATGGAGTTCTCAGAAAAATTCGACATGATAATTGGTGATTGTGCAATAACGGTTGTCCCATACCAAGATGTCGAAAAAGTTCTCAATAATATACAAAGAGCGCTAAAAGAAGACGGGATAGTTGTACAAAGAATATGGGTAAGGCATGAAAATAAAAAATATTCTCTAGAAGATGTTGTTAAAATTTTTAAAGAAAGACCTGAAAATCTACATTGGTACACGTCTATGTTATTTCCTGTACTTTTACACTACTATGATGCAGAAAGGGAATCTTTGTCGGGTGAAGAGTTACATCAAAAAATGCAGAAAGACTATGAGGATGGAAAGGTTCCGAAAGAATTATTGGATCTTTTTTCTTTAGTCAAAAATCATAAAACACCTAATAACGTTCTGCTGAAAGAGAATCTGGAAAGCCTCCTTGAGAAATATTTCGAAATAACAAACATAGAATATGGTAACGACGACTTCAAAGAAAATTCGTCGATATACACGATGAAAAAGAAATAAGAACTGTCATTAAGGTAGACTCAGCAACCTTCCGAGAAGAGCAAATTCTTTATATGGCTGGTTAAACGTATCTGAACCCATGTGACCTTCTCCATGTCGAATAATGAGTGTTCCTCCTAAACGTCGAAACATATAATAGCCTTGTTTATCATTACAGCCCCATGGGTCATTATCAGAGTTTATAAAATACATATCTCCACCGTTTTGTCGAATTTTTCTCCAATTATAACGTTTTTGTAATATTGGGTCGAACTCAGATTTATCGTTAGGTCGAGTGAAACCAGCAACTAAAATAGTTCTGTGGATTCTCGTATCGATATGCTCTAAAACACTCAATGCCAAAGGGCAACCCCTAGAATGAGCAAGAAGATCAGTTTCCTCATTAAATTCACCGTTTTCAAGAACATATGGTAATTGTTTCTTTAAATCTGGTATATCTGCATCTGGGAGTTGTGGCACCCAAGTTCTATACCCCACACTTTCAAGATATCCTCTGATGCTCGGGAGCCAATATGAATTTGGTGTGCATGCTGTTCCATGTAACATTATTGCATTTTTCATAAAACTTGAGTTTATACTTAATTATTTAAGCTTTTTGAAATAAAGAAATTCTT
>CAYXOT010000094.1:0-856 GCA_964466985.1 uncultured archaeon | reverse complement strand
CAAATACACCTTAGTTTAATAATAAATCTAAAAGGTTAAATTCTTAATCGAACATCTAATTCTTTAAATAGAATAGGAACTGTATACTTATCTTATGCAGGAAATAGGAACTGTGATATCATCTGAAACAGGACCGAACAGTACGGAATTCTGGTTTGTTCTGAATGAAAACAAAGGTGTACCAGTTAGAAAAGGCCAATTCATTCAACTGAATACACAAGACGGCATACTGGTTGCAAGAGTAGAGGACATAATCAAAACAAATCGTTATTACCAGCGTGCTGAGTCTGTGAGCGAGTTTGAACGTTCTGGCCGACCTTTAGTGGAGCAGTTCCCAGTTGACAGATGGGAGTATCTGATTGCACAAGCACATCCTCTGGGTGTGTTTACTGATGGGATGCATAAACGAGTTACTTTTCCGCCTTCGCCAGGCAATGACGTATATCCTATTGATGACGACTTACTGCATAATGTTCTTGGGTTGGATGTGAATTCGGGTGTGAATATTGGAAAGGTAGAATTCCATAATGTTGATGCAAAACTGAACGTGACAAGGTTGTTCCAGAAGCATCTCGCTATACTTGCTATGAGTGGTGCTGGAAAATGCCTAAGTCCAGATGCTTTAATTACCACATCTTCAGGTCAGATGTTTGAGATCGGTTCGTTCGTTGACTCATTTATGTCAACTAATCATATTAAAAAAGAGGGGGATGTAGAATTTTGTAAAATCAATGATTTAGAAGTTATAACATTAAGAGATAATAAAATATCTAATACAAAAGTAAAGGCTGTTACACGACGGAAAACACCATCAAGATTGCTTAAAATAACTACTAATACTGGCAAGACTTTGGCT
>CAYXOT010000093.1:0-3477 GCA_964466985.1 uncultured archaeon | reverse complement strand
TGTTGAAAATGACCGGGCATTCAAATTACGGCATACCGTCGATATTAATTGAAGCCGACCAACGGGCTAAGCTGGAGGAGAATGAATTGGAAATGTTTTATCACGATATCATGAACAAGACTGGAAATATATCTAGCTTATTCGAACAACGAAGAAATCAAAGACCATTCTAAGAAAACTGATATAAATAGTTAATTCCCTTTAACTTTATTCATGCAAAGAAGCTATACGCAGACTTTTGAAGAAGAGTTTCGTAGAGCATACTTATCAACTAACCCTTATCTTTGCCGATGAATTAGCAAATGTTTTATTGGGATATAAAGGAACGCTTACAAGCCAAGAAGCTTTAAAATCAATTCATAATGTAGTTTCTAGAAATAAGATTGTACTAGAATTTTTTGCAAGACTTCAAGAAGAAGAAAAAAGAGGATTTAGTTTACCTCATGAACATGAATTAGTAAATTCTAATGCAAATTTCGGTTTGAGTGATAATGCTTATCAACTACTTGATTTAGGCCTTAGACTTCTCAGAACAGAAAATCCAGAGTCAGTTATTCTTGATAGTAGATATGCACCTAGATATTAAATTAACATATACTTTTACATACGCTGTTACATATGCAATTTACTTGACCTAAGAAGACAGACTAAAACATTCTAAGTGAATGTTTCCGGCTTGGTTCACATCTCTATATAATTCTTTGTAAGCTTTACTTCTCCAGTTTCTTCATTTATAACAGCTTTCGCCAATTGCAGAAAATCATGCCCTATTAGATTTTTCTTACCTCCAGTTACAACAAGACCAAAATTGCAACCGTCTATCTCTACCATCGCACCATATAAAAGTTTCTTATCCTTATATTCTCCCGCAGTTACTATAGTTTCGCGTCCCAAATGCGGAGCTCCTAATTTCAACAATACTTCTTCATCTAGCATAGTTCTATTAGCACCAGTATCTATAATTGCATCTATTTCTTCTGACTTGCCGTTTACCGAAATCTTTGCTTTCTTTGCAATTTCCATATTTAATTATAGTTTTGAATTAATAAATTGGACAGGAATAAACCAGGGATGTAAACATTCTAAGCTTCAGGCCGTTCTATCCTCGCAAAACTAGGAGTCATTATCACATACCCTTCCTGAAGCGCGACCATGTCCCAGTTGAACTGTGTCGACAGCCTTTTCATCTTCTGTAGCGAAGTCTGGAACAAGCCCACATCCTTTTTCTGCAAATCCCTAACCTTCACAAGAACGACATTGCCTTGCTTAAGATATCCGCCCACTCTTTCCACATCCCCCAATCCAAGAACATTCTCAATCCTCACGCTCAACCTTTCTCTCGGCTCTGTATCTTCAGGAAACTCTACTGCATCATCCGCAGGCTTCTTGCCGAACTTAAAAATGTCAAATAACCCCACTTCGTCACCTTATACAATATTTGTCCATATAAATTTAAATACGGCTTTAGACAGGAGAAGCATAGACTATAGTATCGCCCCTAACAAGAATACTGCCCAACCTTATCTTAACTTCACTTTTAGAAACTTCAGCCTCTTCCAGCCAGAGATTCAGATGCAAGTCCAGCGCCTTTAAAGTCCCTGTAACTTCCTCGCCGTTCTTGAGCTTTATCATGATTTTCTTGCCCTTTGCCTTATCCAGCACGTCAATTGGTCTGTCAGTCATTGTAATTGCTTATTCTATTATGTAGTATAAATATAAAAACTTTGTCGGTCTAACAGTAGATCGCAAAGTAGATTCTTAAAGTCATTTAAGCCATTGAAAGCGACATAATTATACCATGACAGAACAGTCAAAACCAGATTTTGTAAATTCTGTCTTGAACTCTTTCAAGAAGATATTAGGAGAGATAGAGAAAGGCTCCTCCGAACACGATATCAGATACAAGTTTGTCAAGTATTTTCTCGAGGATGTGCTAGGTTACAAACCAAGATTGATCAAGTGGGAAAAGAAAAGAGCTGATTTGACCATTATCGATGACAATAATTTTTCTGTAATAATGATAGAAACTAAAAGACCCCACGAGAACATAGAAAAAGCCTCGATAGAGGAACAGGCTTTCAAGTATGAGGAGGGAACTACAAAATATATAGGACTGACTAATTTTGCTCGGTTCAAGTTATGGGAAATAAAGGATTCTAAAAGAGAACTGAAAGCAGACATAGATTTTTCGAGATTAATAGAAAGAAGAACTGAACTATCGGCTGAGGATAAAAGCAATATACTATTTCTGAACAATCTCACCAAAGACCAAGTTTTTGATGTAAGAAAATATGAAAAATTCGACGAAACATACGCCAAAATCGATATAACGAAAGACATTGGGTTTAGAAAACTGTTGGAGAAGCTCAATTTCATTGCCAATAACCTTTTGCTGGGGTATACGCTGAGAGCATTCGGGGAATATAAAGAGGGGTATAAGAAATATCAAAAAGAGCTTGAAGATCTTTCGCATGTACCAAAGAACAGAAACGGCTATTTAATCGCAAAGGCACAGCAAAAGATTGAGAATGAATATTCAAAATATAAGACATTTGGCGGGTATTACTTGTGGAAAGAATATTCGGGAAAAGGCCAATCTTCTGATGATGAAGTCAGGGATGTCTTCTGCAAAGAGTCGATATACGTTCTTCTGAACAAATTGCTGTTTATAAGGATTTGCGAAGACAAAAAGTTGCTGGAGAAAAATATTTCCAACGGCGGAATTGAAGAATTGCGGGCAATGCTGAAAAAGCGGTTTGACAAAGACACTATTAATAGAGAACTGTTGGAGATTGCATTCAAAAGTGCCAGAACTTTGTATGCTCATTTTTATGAAACAGGCATTCTTGATTGGTTCAGAACCGGAGACGGAGAATTAAACGAATTGTTGAATCGAGTTTTGTGGATTCTAAACCAGTTTGATTTTACCCATGTTGACAGAGATATTCTGGGGAATCTTTATGAAAAATACCTGCCAAGCGGGGAAAGGAAAAGGCTGGGGGAGTTTTACACACCAATAGAGGTTATTGATTACATTTTGACATCGGTCGGCTACACATACAGTTATGATGTAGAGACAAAAGATTTGCTTGATCCTGCCTGCGGCTCTGGAGGATTCCTAGTAAGGGCTTCCAGAAGGCTGATAAGCAGATATTTGATGAAATTCGGAAAAACAGACAAGAAGGAATTAAGGAATCCGAAAAAATGGAAGGAAGTTGTTGGCAAACTATCACCGGATGAAGCAAGGATAATTCTTGATTCAATTCAAGAGCATGTGCATGGGCTGGATATTAATCCATTTGCCTGCCATATTGCGGAAATGAACCTGCTGTTCCAAATTATTGACTTATACAAAAAGACGAAAGAAAAACATGCAGAATATAGACTTAAAAGATTTAAAATTTATCAAACAGATTCATTGGAATTGCCAAGACAAAAAACTATAAGCGATTTCGGCAATCATTTAAGATTTCTGGA
>CAYXOT010000092.1:0-3484 GCA_964466985.1 uncultured archaeon | reverse complement strand
ACAGCGAAGGTTTTGGCCGAGCTAGACAAAGAAGAAATGCAGGCAAAAGAACAAGCTAAAACTACTGTTCAAAATCTCAAAGAAAAATTAACCGAGACAGAGAAGAAATTGGAGAAACTACTCGATGTGTATTTGGAAGAAACTATTACCAGCGAGGAATATGCCTCTCGCAAAGAAAAACTGGCTAAGCAAAAGGTTGGTTTGAAAGAACAAATCCGAGATTTTGAACAGAAAGGTCTGTCTTGGCTCGAACCCGCTCGTGAGTTCGTTTTATCCTTAAATCAAGCCGCGAAACTGCTTGAGTCAGAAAACAAAACGGAAATGACAACATTTCTTAAAAACATCGGCTCGGAACTGCATTTTGCAGAATCGCCAACTGATTTTTTCGCCCAAAATTCAATATAGATTGACCGCCGAGCGAAGCGAGGCGGCTTCCAATTCCTTGCGCTTTTCTAAAATTGTGGACCCAGGGAGAATCGGACTCCCGCTTGCGCAATGCGAATGCGCCGTTATACCACTTAACTATGGGCCCGAGAGATGATATATTGCTATTATTTCAGGACTTTTTTCAGATCCCTGATTTTGTTAACTTTTTCCCAAGGTAGATCAAGATCATTACGGCCGAAATGGCCATAGGTGGCGGTTTGCCTGAAGATTGGCCGACGAAGATTGAGATTTTTGATTATCATCCCGGGACGAAGATCAAATACTCTAAGAACAGCCTCTTGAATTTTAGAGTTGCTAATTTTTTCTGTGCCAAATGTATTTATATCAACGGCTAAAGGTTCAGGTACGCCAATAGCGTAACTTATATGAACTTCAACTTGGTCGGCGAGATTTGCAGCAACGATATTTTTGGCTATCCAGCGAGCAGCGTATGATGCTGAGCGATCAACTTTAGTCGGATCCTTGCCGGAATAGGCGCCGCCGCCGTGAGATCCTATTCCTCCATATGTATCAACTATGATTTTTCTTCCAGTTAGACCGGTATCGCCATGTGGTCCACCGATTACAAATCTTCCTGTAGGATTTATCCAGATTTTTGTTTTCTCATCAAGATAGTTGGCTGGGATGGTTTTTTCAATAATGTGTGTGACGATTTCAGATCTTAATTTTTCAATGCTGATATCTGGATCATGTTGAGCGGAAATTAATGCTGTATGTACTCTCTTGGGCAAACCATTCTGATATTCTATGGTTACTTGCGCTTTTCCATCGGGGCGAAGATATTTTATAATCCTATTTTTTCTAACATGAGCCAATTGTCTTGTTAAACTATGGGCTAGTACTATCGGCAGAGGCATCAATTCTTTTGTTTCATTGATGGCGTAACCATACGTCATGCCCTGATCTCCAGCGCCCACTTTCTCTGGTTTTTCTTTGCGATATTGGCCAACACCAAGAGCGATATCAGGAGATTGTTTTTGGATTGAAACCTGAATTCCGCATGTTTCAGCGTCAAAACCGTAAGCGGAATTAGTAAATCCGATATCTCTAACAACTTGCCGGACAATATCAGGAATATTCAGCCGGGCCTTGGTTGTTATTTCACCGGCTACTACTACTAGCCCCGTAGTTAGAAGAGTTTCAACTGCTACCCGACCGTATGGATCTTGCCTTAATATCTCGTCCAAAATAGCATCGGATATCTGATCAGCCATTTTATCGGGGTGACCCTCGGTGACTGATTCTGACGTAAGCAGACGGTTTTTGTTAGAATCTAACATACGACAATTGTAGCACCGAAAAAAAATTACGCAACAAAAAAATCCGCCAAGGGCGGAACTATATAAGCGGTATATAAAGCTTTACTTTTCCGTTTGATTTGAAAAATATCTGTTTAGAGTATTTATCTATAATTTTAATTGCCAGCCCTTCTACGGCTACACATCTTGGGAGAAGATCTTTTGAAAATTCTGGATCAAATTCGCCTTCTTTTCTTTTGCGGCCAAGAACAGCTCCGTGGCATTGTCTAGGCCTGACAAGAATTTCTCTTTCAGTTACCGGTTGCTCTGTAAATGCTGCAATTACAATCTTATGACGTTCAGAGCAAGTTCCCTTGCCCTCCTCTATGCCAGCCAAAAATATTTGCTGGCCGTTGAAATAAAAGGTTTGTTCAGGTTTTAATATGAAGATTGGTGAACTGTCTGCACCTATTGCTCTTTCCAGAGCTCTTCTTTGGGGTCGATATATAAAACCCATTTCTATCTCCCTGTTATCAGTGTATGGGGAATATTAGCACAAGTTAAAATTTACTACAATGGTCGGACCGTCGGGATTTGCACCCGAAATCACACGAACCCGAATCGTGCATGTTACTGTTACACCACGGTCCGTAACTTTTTTATGTATTGTCTGTGCTTCCAAATCTACCCCTTATTTTTTGTTTATTTTTGGAACTTCTTTCCACCTTGCTTTAACAAATTTGATGAACATGTCTTGAGCAATTCCGGAGTCTTTATCGGCAGTAATTATTTTGTGGTTTAAATTGTTAAGTGATAGTGAGTATACCCGCTACCACTTATAGACCCCACACTATGAAATCGGATTTAGAAGCAACAATAATGAATGGGGGTACGCTGTTTTGGACTGTTGAAAAACCGCAAATGTACTAGAAGTACATTAAGAATGTGTAAAAGAAGTCCATATTCGACTGCAATTACATAATTTCAGCTAGAAAATCGTCATATCTCGTCTGAATAGTATCAACTATTCTTCCTCGATCTGCCGATTTTCTATCTTGAAATTCTGCAATTTCGTTACGAAAGAGACTTCTTTTACACATTCTAAGGACTTTTCAACAGGAAAAACAAGTAGGCCGTCATTATTGTTGTCTTATGGAGTCCAATTTCATAGTGTGAGGTCTATAATATAACTGGTAGCTAGTATTTCCAGTTTTGCCTTATCTTATCAGGCTTTCTTTATATAAATCTTGTTCCGAATCAGAAAACTGATTAAAATAAGATTATAGCCATTTTATATTGAGAAAATTGGGGCTTCTGGTGATTACTAGCTATGAGTTCATACCAAAAAGGAACAAAAATCCTTGAAATATCAGACAATATTGAAAATTTCAAACATAGTATTTCTTCATCCTTTCTTTTTCTTCTTCCTCAACGGCTTTTTCTATTTTTTTGAGTGATTCCTTAAGCTCCTCCGGAGATTTTTTATCCAGTTCATGGATCTTTTTTTGAAGATATTCTTTTTTATTTTTTGCCGGGTTATCAAGAACTTCGGCTAATAATGAGTTTAAAATGAGTCCTATTTTCGGTCCTGGTTGAATATCGAGTTCTTTCATTATATCTTCCCCATTAATTTTTAACATTTTAACTGATATTGGATCATGGGAAACTTTATCAACTAGATACTTCATGTGGCGGAGCTTATAAGGCACAGCTTTTGGCCGACCAGAGCCAATCCGATCAGCTTCACGGACCTTGATTAGGTTTTCTATATTTTCCGGGCCAACATTGACAAGTAATCT
>CAYXOT010000091.1:0-3512 GCA_964466985.1 uncultured archaeon | reverse complement strand
AATCTGTTGATCTCGTCTTACTCAGGCTTAAGTAAGCGACGGATACGAAAAAAATAATTGCAAGCACGCTAATCAGAATATATTTTATTTTTGCACTCATATTTACCACTTATGACGTATCGATATTCGGTCCGTATGGATGGATAAGTTTCCAGCCGGGAATTATGTCGCCCTGCCTGAATTTCAGAGTAAATTTATCGCTGAAAGGGCTCTTGCTTCCATCCAATAAGGTGAATTCAATAGAATATGCAACGCTAGCTGTAGTTCCGTCATTAGACTCTTCTCTTATGCTTATTATGTTAATGCGTTCTATACCTTGAGAGCTTGCAAAGTTTCTGAATGCAGCTAAGTCTTTGGCATTAGGGTCGATTTTCTTGAATCCGTCCGACAGCGTTGCGTACATATTTGGCCAGTCTTTGTTGTTCCATGACGTAAAATATTGCCTAACGACTTCTTCGGGCGGTGCAACTTGGTAATTATCCGCTACTTCATTCTGCTTTGTGAATTGAACGTAAATCAGTCCTGCAACAAACACAGCGGCTATTACGACTGCGCCTAGAACTACATTGGATTTTGGCTTTGCGACCCCCATTTAACCACCGAGCTTGATTACTTGGCCTGTGGACAGATCTTTGTAAGTTCCCAAAACTTCTGGCTTGCGCATCACATACCAGTCATCGCTGGCGATATCGCCGACCTGCTCCCATGCCTGGACAAATCTTTCATATGCACTAGCATCAGGAGAAACAAGTATAATGGGAACTTTTGTCAGATTATACTGCTTTATAAGCAGCTGTCCATAAGCGGAACTTATGTCAACCGTAGTCTCATTTGCGAGCACTACAGCGAAGTTTCTTTTAAGAAGCTGGTTGTTAATTTGGACGTCGTAACAGTCGGGGCATGTGCCATCCTTCAAATAAATTACACTTGCCAGACCTTCGATTTTATTGGTTGTCAAATCCCTGTATGGCGGAACGGTTGTGTGCAATGCGTAGAAGCCCTGCTTCTCTGTTGCATTAAGCAGTGGCCATATCTGTGCGAGAGCTGAATATTCTATAATATCATTAGAAATGACCATGGCAGGAATCTTTTGTACTCCAAACTTAGAGATCAGTGCTTGGGCATTAGAAGTTGTGTAATCAATAGTTTCTTCGCTTGTAAATTTAACGCTATATTGCTTGAATACGTTTATCAGTTGTGCAAGGCTTGCACAATTTGCGCAAGATTCGTCCACAATATGTGTCAGGGAAACCAAACCTTTGATATTTCCTGACACGTCAACGTAAGGCGGATTAACAGCGACGTAAACAGACGAAACCTGCGTGCCATTGGCCATCTCTACATGCCAGTTCTGGTTCCACAGGTTCACAACAGAAGATTTATTGACTGCTCCCAACACTATAACTGTAGGCATCTTCTCGATGTCGTATTTTTTAATAAGTAGTTTTGCCTCTGCTGATGAACTATCCAAGGTTCTTTCAGAAGTAATGTTGACATGGGCTTTCTTTAGTCCTTCTATTGCAGCATTTATGTCAAAACAATCTTTGCAAGATGCAGATACGATTTTTATCAGTTCCAGTCTGGGTGGTTCATTCTCTTTCTCAGAAGCACGAGCAGCCTCTTTAATTTTCTCGCTTCTCGCAGCTATAAGCAAAAAATTTATAGCAGATAAAATAATCGTTGCAACAATAAAAATAAACAAAATGGACTCTAGTGTTTTCTTATGCATCCATCATCAACAATAAGTTTCAGCTAGCAGCCGCCAACCATTTGTGGCAGGTTCTGTAGGCTTCCAGCAGAATTGCCTGTTACTGGAGCACTCGAACTGGGAGCCTGGGGGGCAACACTTTTTGTCACAACTGCACCGCTGCTCAGGCTTGTCAGTGCTACTGTCTGCATGGCTGTTGTTAGGAGCAGAACGCCTATCATCAGCGTCATCAGGAGCTCTTTTCTCTCCATCAGCAGCAACCTCCTTTCTTTTTCTTTGTCATTTTCATCACCAGCATGAATTTTATACTAAACCTGCTGCTCCTGTATTATTCGTTGAACAGTAGGTCCAGGGTACCATAAAGCGAACCATCGTGCCATTTCGCCGTACATCTCCTCATCCGAATATTTGCTGCCATAATTCTTAATAAACCATTTGGCCATGCCCTGCGCGGCTACCGAATGCGCGCAGCCGCATCTTGTTATTATCGTAGGGCTCTGCGGCGAGCCGCAGCAGTAATCGCATGTGAACGAATTGACTATCCTTTCCCATCTCGCCTGCTCTTCAGGGCTTAGCTGAATTGCCCTGCCTTTTACCCATAGGTTCTGCGCGGTTATTGGGTCGTCAAAGCTGACACCTGCTTGGGCTCCGTACCACGGAATCCCTCGCGGCACAACATTGTTTACAATGTCCAGGGCAACATCTCCTGTTGATGGCGATAGCGATAGTTCGCTTATTGTGGGTAACGGCTTAACAATTGTTTTGTAGCCCTGTATTCTAGGACTTTCTCCAGCTGCCAGAGGCATCGGCTTTAATGTCACTTTCGAGCCGTATTCAAATCCTGGTTTCAAACTTATGCTGCCACCGCTTACATCGGATATGTCAGCTGCTGCAAATGCCGAACCTATCATGAAATTATTTATTCCAAGCATCAAGACCAGGACCATTAAGGCGCCAAAAGCGATATTATTCCTGTACAAAAAGGGCTCTTTCGCTTTTGGCGTGTCCGCAAAAGGAATTTCTGTGTGCAATTTTTTATCGACCTTAACTTTGCACGTTATGCAGGTTTGCGTATATGCGCTGTTGGCTTTTAGGTAAAGCGCGAAACCTAAAATCAAAACTGTCATAAGTTGGATTAATCCTATGTAAGGAACAAGGAATGCAAGCGGCAATGCGGCTATTGTTCCTCCCAATGCGGTTATCGTTATGCCTTGGCATACCGGGCAGATAGCCGACACAATACCTGCCAATCCGCTGCCTCCCAAACCAGCTTTGGAGCCTGATTTGACGTGCTGAACCCTTTCATACTTGAACAAAGCAAACATCAAGCCCGTCATGGCTGTAATAATAAGCAGATACGCATAGTCTAAAATTTCTACGGCAGAGGACCTGCTAAATCCGAAGTCAATAAACGGTATCTTCCACAGGCCGTACAAAAACGCGTACAGGATTCCAAACAGAATTGCGCTAACCGCAAAAGTTTTTGCATAAAGAGGCTGCTTTAAGATGCCAATTGTATGTGAAATAATATTTTCAGAATCTGCAGCAGGCTTTTTGGAAATCCTTTTCTTCTGGCTGCTTTTTGGCACAAGCTCAAATTTATCTTGAAGCTTCTCGTAGGCTTCTTTTTCCTCTTCCGTCATGGCGTTTGTGTCGTGGGCTTTCCACTCCATAAGTGTGCCTCTATGTTTTACAAATTATGTAATGCTTGTGAACTATTTGTTCTAGGAGGTTTAAATACATTTTCTCTTCTTGATTTAGGCTTTACAACTTTTGTAAATCGTTATATATAGGTGCGCGCATA
>CAYXOT010000090.1:0-3527 GCA_964466985.1 uncultured archaeon | reverse complement strand
TACTATACTGTATGTTCAGTATAAAATGTTCCAAAATCAACTGAACATACTATTAGCTCATTGACATGCCTTGGCATATTCTGAAGACCGATTATCCTAATTGCCGGGAAGGCAAAGATAGGTTGAACATTCCAGTTGAGTATAACCCTATCCCCATCTGCTTCTTCTACTGTAGAATTTTCTGGCGCCGTCTACAATGTTAGCAACCAGCTTATCCTCATCTGCCGTAAGGCTAAACTCTGTAACTAAATTAGTCTTGCATGCCGGGTTTTTTCCAAGATAATAAACAGCTCCCATCACTTTATCACCCAATGGATAAGGCAGCTTCCCTGATTTCGACCTTGAGTCCAGATAAGCTTCAATTGTCCTTTTCGAAAGTGTAGGAATATCACGTCTATCCCTTCCATGTCCCATAAACAATAATTAGGGCTCAAATATTTATAGTGAACAAGCACAGTGAAATTCCGCAATTTTTCTATTTGTTGTACTTCTTGTCTACCAAATATGATTTCGCAGAAGTTCGACAAGAATAAAGATTAGTAGTTATAGTGAAACCACAAAAGAATACCGACAAGAATTTGTGGTTTCACATATAGTTCACAAGGAAGTAATATCTTGTTTATTTCCTTGTAGAACTATAACTATAAAAATCGGTAAGCGTATGTACAATAATTATGAAAGGGATTACACCGGTAGTGGCAATAATTCTGCTCCTGCTTATAACGATATCTATGGTAGGCTTTGCGTTTGTGTTTTTCACCCGCACAACCGAAACAGTGGCCAAAGAATCGGATGCGCAGCTGCTGGCGCAGCTCAAAAATCCCGCGATGAAAATACAGATAGAGGCTGCAAGCTCAAGCCAGATAAGCGTGAGGAACATCGGCAGCCACAATATTCCAAGAGGGGCTGTAGCCGTGCTTGTCGATGGCATCCCTTCGGGATGCGATTTCGGCGACATAAGCGTGAACGAGGTCAGGACATGCTCATTCTCCTGCTCGGGCCAGGAGGTAAGGGTCACGGCTCCAGGAAATGCAGACAGCATCAAGTGCCCTGGTGGTGCCACGCCTGCGTCGACTCCAACACAACGATCTCTATCATTAACTGCTAATCCAGCATCAGTACCGGCTGATGGAGCATCTACTTCGACTATAGAAGCAAGAACATCAGATACCATAAATGGTATTGTTGTATCCTTTTCAAGCTCAAGGGCAGCAGTAGACACTTTTTCACCCACATCCTGCACTACTGCAGCTAATGGTGCATGCAGTGTTACTGTTAGATCATCAACAGATGGCTCATCTGTTATAACAGGAGCTGCAAACGGCTATACCTCAGGAATTGTATCAGTTAGCTTTATGATTGTCGCAAGCCCGGTAACCAAAAGAGTTTTCTTGACTTCAGATTGGTTATACATCGTGAACGCTCCATCAGGTAGGCGAGCATTTAGTTCTCTTCAACAAGCACATGATATCTGCCGAGATTTTGCAAATGCTGCTGGATTGACTAGTACTGGTACATGGAGAGCTTGGCTATCAACAAGCAGTGTAAACGCAAAAGACACTATATTCGGACCTGCTGGAGATTGGGGGTACAAGAGATTGGACAATGTGCCAGTAGCCCATTACAAAGAGGATCTACTAGACAGGTTAATAGAGAATCCTATTTGCGTATATGAGAATGGTAATAGTCAATGTACGATTGGTTCGGGTGTGTGGACTGGTACTAAAAGAGATGGTACCAGTAGTACGCAAACCTGTAATGACTGGACGTCGAACTCATTTGAACATATGGGAATGATGGGAAGTAGTACGGGAACTAATTTCGTATGGACAGAGACTGGAGCTTCAAGTTGTAACAGTGGCGGAAGATTGTACTGCTTTGAGGTTTAGATAAGAGGGATATATTTTGGATTTGGCACTCATTGGAAATATGCAATCACAAAGCTGACGTGTGAATTTGTGCAGAGCCATTTAGTGGAGTGGATGCATTTACAGGCTATAATGATCGATTTCAGCAGACTACAGATCTCGAAATTTATCTTATTAATGTTGATGAAGATCTAACGCCTAGTACACAGTCCCTAAAAATCCTTAACTAATTTTTAGCGGTTTTCCTTGGTATGTCCATGCGAATGGCTTGGCTTTCTTGTTATAGTCCTCTATGAATTTTAGGGTTTGTTTTGTCAGGTCGCTCACAGACTTGAAGTCTTTCTTTTTCAAGAGTTGCCGAGAAAGTATGCTGAACCAGAGTTCTATCTGGTTCAGCCAAGAAGCATGAGTAGGGGTAAAGTGAAAATGCACAGTCTTGTGTTCGTCTACCCAGATCATAACGTCTTTGTGCTTGTGCGCTGAGAAATTATCAACGACAAAATGCAGTTCTTTCTTTCTGCCCCATTTTCTGTAAACGTCTTTTACAAACGACAAGAACTCTGCATGTGTGTGCCGTTTCTCAGTTTTTCCAAAAACTTCTCCTTCATGAACCTTGAGTGCTGCATAGAGTGCGAGCACTCCATGCCTCTTGTATCCGAATTCCCTTCGCTCTACTTGTCCTTGTTTCATTGGAAGTTTTTCATGAGTTGGCGAAACAGCCTGCATTCCTGTTTTCTCGTCTAAACACACTACAAAGGCATTTTTAGGCGGGTTTATGTACAAGCCGACTATGTCGGCTTGTTTCGCCTCACATTCAGGATCGCTGCTGAAAAGCCACATTTTGAACTGGTGCGGCTTCAAATCCAGTTCGTGCATAATTCGGTGCAAATGCGATTTGCTTATGCCTGTTTTCTCAGCAAGTTGTCTTACCGTCCATCTCGTTTTCAGTGACGGTGGTTTGCACGCCACATTCACAACTTTCAGTCTGTCATTGTGACCATACATGCAAGGTTTTCCAGACCTCGGCAAATCATTAAGACCTTCAATGCCCTGCTTTGCAAATCTTGTTCTCCAATGGGAAACAGCCACAACAGAAAGCCCAACTTTTTCTGCTATCTGTTTGTTGTTGCTGCCTTCGGCGGCAAGCAGTATTGCATTTACTCTTTGCACAAACCTGTACTGTGTTGTTGGTTTGAGATTTTCCTTCAGCTGTCTTCTTTGTTCATCCGTCAGAATTATTTGTGTAAATGGTCGCACGCAACTATTCGGGCTTGCTAGTTAATAAAGCTTTTAATGGGACATACTACTAGAAATAGTAATGTATGGACAGGGACACGACCAGATGGAACAGTCGCAGACGAAACCTGTAATGGCTGGATTACTAACAGCCATGGCATAGTTGGACGCCTTGGAAGGACAACTTCTGCATATCAGGAATGGACTTTTCAAGCAATTTTTGCGTGTGATAATCTACAGCGATTCTACTGCTTCGAAATATAAAGCGGAAAAGGGGATGACAGAGTCCAAAAATTTGCTCCTGCTCAATGAAAGAACGCCTTGCTTCACTCGTGCACTGTTCCAGCTGCTCGTCTTACCGAAGATAATCGGGATCTTCCCAAAAGTTGAATGAAAAGCTTATTTTCTCCGAATTATGAGTAA
>CAYXOT010000089.1:0-3550 GCA_964466985.1 uncultured archaeon | reverse complement strand
ATCCTGCTTGTTTTACTATAGCTCTTAATGTGCCTTTTGATATCTCTTCATGGTTTGGTATTGTCAATCTTCTATGTGGTTCATTTCTATTCCTAAGAATCATATGACTACCAGTTTGATGATCGATATTATATCCGATTTTAGAAAAAGCTTTTACAGTCTCTATCCCTGAAACAACTGGTAATTTCAATATATCACCTAATAACCTTTTCATTTACTTTAGGCTTCGATTTAATTTCATGCAATATATAATCGCCTATACCCAACCTATCCAAAATCACACTAATCTGACTTAAAAAGGCCATTGTCATATTTGGATTTGTTACCATTCTTTTTGTATCAGTTATCTGAGAATTTTCAAGTAATAATTTGTATATATCACGAATTTGTGAAAATGTTAGAATAAGTTCTTCTGTTGTTCTTGACCTAGACTCCAAAGCGGATATTTCGGCGAATTTATCTAATTCTTTCAATGCTTTTGGTGATAAGGTAATTGAAATTGGTTTTCTCATAGTATGAATATATGATGAAACTCATATATAAACCTTACTATGCTCGAACTTCCACCAGTTCTTCCTCAATAGGTGATGGTATAGGTTCGTTGTGCTTCTTCAAACTGATAAGATAGCCCCTAATAGCATCTTTTATATTAGATAACGCTTCACCCCTTGTTTTACCCTGAGATATGCATCCTGGTAAGGAGTGACATTGAGCTACAAACATACCGTCTTCATCTTCCTCGATGGCAATTCTAAATTTCATACCTGTCTACTATAATTTGAAATCTTATAAATATTAATCAATTTAAACTTTGCTCTGGAACAATACTTAATGTACGAAGCTGTTTTAAATCTGAAATGTTCAAGACCAGAATTAGTTAAACAAAGCATAGAGCCGGATATCAAAAACGATGAAACCGTTGAAACCACCCTGAACGTAAAAAATGACTCCCTCGAGATAGTTATAAAAAGCAAGAAGTTGAACTATTTGAAAGCCGTGATAAATTCTTACATCTCGACGGTGAACATGCTGGAAGAGGTTGATAAAATTGAATGAAGAGCAGACAAGGGAAATGGTGGGACAGTTCCAGGCATACCAGCAGCAGCTGCAGGCCATACTGATCCAGAAGGAGACAATGCAACTGCAGATGATGGAGATTACTAAAGCATTGGAGGAGCTTGATTCCACCAAGAATGAAAAAGCTTATAAAATCACCGGACAGATAATGGTTAGCAAGCCTGTTGAGGAGCTGAAAAAGGAACTGGGGGAGACTAAGGAAGCAATTGAAGTTAGGACAAGTTCTTTGGGAAAAACTGAAGAGAAAATAGCAGGCAAGCTGAAGGAACTGGAAACTGAGTTAAGAAAACTGGTGAAATAGGTGTTGGATATGGAATTGGCAGAATTTGAGCCTGTGATGAGGATATTGGACGAAATAATCAATGACAGGACTGTGCCGAAGAACATCCGCGCCGCCGCTGAAGAGTCCAAGGCCAATTTGAACAATAACGGCGACACTTGGGAACTGAGGATAAGCACCGCGATACATATTCTTGACGAGATTACGAATGACCCGAACATGCCGCTTTATGCTAGGACGAAGATTTGGAGTGTTGTTTCTGCGCTGGAGCAGAAGAGAAGGGAGTTAAGCTAATTTCTAATTTTTGTTAATTACAAACCACATACTTAAATATGCTGTATTTATAAAAAGTAGTATGAGTGATGAAGGATATCTTCTAGCGGTTACTGGTATCGGAACAGATGGCCAGAGGAAAACAAACATTGAGTATACTTCTCGGAGTATTGATAATTTTGGGTTGAAACACCTCGCAATTAGAGGACTTGGCCTAAGAACAAAATTCCATTTTTATGGAGCTACTGACGGGGAAGCGTTCTACAAAACACCTATGCATCCGTTGGGAAGATGCAGAGTAGTAATTCCAGATGATTCATTTAAGCCAAAAGAAGATGTGCACACCGCAGATGCTCTAGTACACTCAGATGGCACTGTTTTTGTACAAGAAGGCCTTCTATCGGGTGAACGTCAAACAACCCTGAACACTATTGAACAGGTTATACCACCCATTTATAGAGAATTTGTGCAAGCTTATTCCGGAGAAGCGGCTAATCCTATTTAAATTTATAAACTAAATTTATTACGTGAACTGAATGGCGCTTTTTGGCAAACCACCAGAACAGAATCCTGAAGACAGGATTGAACTTGACGAGAATGCATTCAAAGAGGAAAGGAAAGTCCAAGTAGCTGTCGAGAAACTGAAGGCTTACTCTGATGCCGAAAGGGTGCAGGAGATGGTAAGGGAAGGCAAGCTTGTTTTCCTGAGGATAAAGGAACTTAGAGAGGCTGACATCAACGAATTGAAGCGCGCTGTGGAAAGACTGAAGAAGACAATAAATGCGAGCGATGGTGACATTGTCGGTGTAGACGAGGATGTCTTGATTTGCTGCCCGCCTAATGCGAGAGTTTTCAGAGGTTAGAGCTTATTGTAAGTATTTCAGAGGATGTTTTTATTTTTAATGTGCATTAATTAAATATGCTTTTCACATCGCCCAGTTTTATGTGGGCTGCTGGTCACTATGGCAGGTTTAACGTTCCTTTAGAATTGTTAACTAAAGAAGAACAAGCATTAATTGAAACGAGAGGTCATGAAGCGGTAGACAATGGGTTTGGATTACATTATCCTTCAATTCCTGTAGAACATTTTCCAAGTGTTTTTTACAATCGAAAAACAACAAGAATTAATGGTGCTGATATTCCTTTTTATGCCCAAGCATTTTTAGATAAGCCTTCTTTTAGTAGAAGATTTCTTGGGATGTTTATTGATGAAGGAAAAGAAATGGAAGAGTTAGTAGAACTTGCTAGCTTATTTCAAAAGGATTTTGAAGAATTTCCTCTAGAATTATTATTTTATGAAAATCTTTTCAAGTTGAGGGGGGTAGATGTCGTATACGACGAAACTGTTGAAACTCAGGCCGTCGCTGAATATGACACACGTAAAGTAAAATTCGGTAAAGGGTCGAAACCTCATTTATCTGATTTTGCTTATGTTGTTGTGACATTGTTGCATGAACTCTACCATTTTGTAGAAGTAGGTACAGTTGATAGTGCAGTAGAACTGTGGACTCCTGCAAGATGGCATCTTGTGAAACGAGGAAAAAGACATGATGTCTTCTGGAAGTACGAAGAATTTGAAACTGAAACATCCCATCAACTTGCAGAAGTTTTAGCGGCACTTACATATATTAGACGACCAGAAATTTTAGAAGAAATAAGACCTTATTACAATGCCTTAAATGAGACTATAAATCCTCAACTCTTGTTTCCACTATCTAAACGTGTGTGGTTTGAAAAATAAGCAAGAAATCAAAGTTTAATCAATTTATTTATTTCTTCGACTAGCTTGTCGGTTTTTACTCTTACCTGCTTTTTGGTATCTCTTTCCCTAATAGTAACAGAATTGTTTTTCAAAGTATCATAATCAATTGTGATGCTTAGTTTCGTAGCAATTTCGTCTTGCCTGTAATATCTTTTACC
>CAYXOT010000088.1:0-3563 GCA_964466985.1 uncultured archaeon | reverse complement strand
TTTCTCAGGATGATTTGGTAAGAATGGCTAAAGTGTCCAAAGAGCCAGTCATTAATGCCCTATCAGATTTGGAGCATCCATGCCAAGCTATAGCCGACTTGTATACAATCAAACAGGAAAAGAAAAAACTGGAAGGTTTGAAAATAGTTTTTCTAGGCGACGGCGCCAATAACACATTCCATTCGCTGATACAGCTGTGCCAAATGTTTGGTATGGATATAGTTGTTTCATGTCATCCAAAATACAAGACGAAAATAAAAGGGAAATACAGAATTATCGAAGAGCCTCAGAGTGCTGTTAAAGATGCGGATGTCCTCTACGTTGATGCATTCGTTAGTATGGGTGAAGAGGCCGAACAAGCGAAAAGATTGAAAGACTTGCGAAAATACCAATTGACTTCTGGTTTAGTTAGACTAGCCAAGAAGGATGTTATCGTTCTTCATCCGCTCCCTGCCCACCGCAATGTAGAAATTGCTGATGATGTTATAGACGGTAAAAATTCTGTAGTTTGGGACCAAGCCGAGAACAGACTCCACACAGAGAAGGCAATTCTCAAACTTTTAATCAAGTAAACCCAATTAGTTTTATGGCAAAAGTAAGGAAAAGAAATGGGGCACTGCAAACTTTTAACAAAAACAAAATAGTGAGAGCATGCAAAAAGGCAGGTGCTAGCGACAAGTCAGCGATGATGGTTGCAGAAGAAGTCGCTAAGAAAGTAGGAGAAGGGACAGTAAGAGCAGAAAGGCTTTCAAAGCTTGTCATTGCATCTCTGAGAAAAGTGAATAAAAGAGCCGCTAAAGGCTTTGTATCATACGTTAAGAAAAAATACTCGAAGAAGAAATAACCAGTAAGTTACATAAAACCTTTCTTATAAGGAATCTAATTACAATTAATGCCGAAGAGTGCAATATATAAACTGTATATAGATGGTAGATGGATTTCGAGTGAGTCTAGAGAAACTTATTCACGCGTTAATCCTGCAAATTACAATGAGATTCTCGGTAGATTCCAGCAAGGAAATGCAAAAGATGTTGACAAGGCTGTAGACGCAGCAGAAAATGCTTTTGAAAAATGGAGAGAAGTTCCACCGCCAAAGCGAGGAGAAATTCTTTTACGAGTTGCACAATTATTGCGTCAACAAAAAGAAGAACTAGCGCGAATAATGACTCGCGAGATGGGTAAAGTTCTAACTGAAACAAGAGCAGATGTGCAAGAAGCTATTGATACTTGCGAGCTAATGGCCGGTGAAGGCAGGAGATTGTTCGGTAGAACTACAACAAGCGAAATGCGTGATAAATTTGCTATGACTGTTCGTTTGCCATTAGGTGTTGTAGCTTGCATTACTCCTTGGAACTTTCCTATCGCAATACCAGCATGGAAAATCACAGTAGCATTAATCTGCGGTAATACAGTTGTGTTCAAACCATCGAGTGATACTCCTATATCCGCGATTAAATTTGTTGAAATTCTAGAAAAAGCTGGAATACCGAAAGGTGTTGTTAATTTAGTTACAGGTCCTGGTGGTACAGTTGGCACACGATTGGTTAAACATAAAAAAATCAGAGCAGTTTCTTTTACAGGTCATAAAGATACAGGTGCACAAATTTTGAAAGATGCTGGGATAGGTAAGAAAATTGGTTTGGAAATGGGAAGCAAAAACCCTATAATTATCATGGACGATGCTGATTTGAAACTAGCTTTGGATGGTGTTGTGTGGGGAGCCTTTGGCACTTGTGGACAAAGATGTACTGCTGCTAGTCGAGTTATAGTGCATAGGAAAGTTAGACAAAAGTTTGAAAGAATGTTAATAGCACGAGCAAAGAAGTTAAAACTCGGAAGTGGGTTAGATCCCAAAACAGATGTAGGCCCTCTTGTCAATAAATCAGCACAAGACAAAGTTAAAGGTTATATTGAAATCGGAAAAGAAGAAGGCTCTAGGCTATGTTGCGGAGGTAAAGTTCCTAAACTAAAGGGTTGGTTCTTCGAACCTACTGTTTTTACTGATACCTCACCTGATATGAGAATTTTCCAGGAGGAAATCTTCGGTCCGGTTACAGCAATAACCGAAGCAAGAAATCTGGATGATGCGATAGATTTGGCTAATGCAGTTGAATACGGACTGAGTTCTTCCATTTATACTAACGATATCAGAAATGCTATGCTCGCAATAAAGAATCTAGAATACGGACTGACCTATATCAATGCACCGACAATAGGCGCCGAAGTTCACTTGCCGTTTGGAGGAACTAAGTCATCTGGGTCAGGTTTCCCTGAAGTCGGATGGAAGGCGCTAGATTTCTTTTCAGACGAAAAAACAGTTTTTATCGATTATAGTGGCCGCCTTCAACGCGCCCAAATCGACATTAAATAAAAATTTGAGGCGTATGGAGATTTATTTTGTTTCACTTTGTTTGAAGTCTAATGGATGGTTCAATAAATTAGATACAAATTCCTTAAGACCTTTAATTCTGGCTATGATTTTGCCAGCTTCCTCTATTGTTATGTCTTTCCCATAATAATTTACGGCATTTCTCATTTTCCTAATCTCGTCAAAATCGTCCCCTTTATCACTTTCTCCAATAATTTCCTTCAGAAAAGAAGTGTAACATTCGTGATTGTATATTTTGTACCCTTTCCTTAGAGCCAAAGCTTCTAAAAGCTCCCTAAGGGAATCATATGCCAAAGAAAGCTTTGAGCCGGCAGTTACATCGCTCATTTCAAGTTTATTCTCAGATTTGAACTTATTTTCACTAGATTTGATTAAGGAATTTACCATATCTTCATCAAGCT
This sequence comes from uncultured archaeon, assembly GCA_964466985.1. Classification (GTDB taxonomy): domain Archaea; phylum Aenigmatarchaeota; class Aenigmatarchaeia; order CG10238-14; family SCSR01; genus JACOWB01. The sequence continues at coordinate 773 of CAYXOT010000088.1, read as the reverse complement.
TCACACTCTTTACAGTCATCTTAGTAAGACATTCACCCCAATCCACTTATTCTCCCCCTTAACACATACCCATTAGTTATGTTATTAGCAAGTTCTTTGTTTTCCACATCTTTGATCGACTCGAACCAAAACATTTGGATCTTCCTTTTTATCTTCTTCTCAAAGGCCCGTATGTCCAATTCTTTTTTATATGCAAAAATAGCCAAGTCAACATCAGAGTCTGGTTTAACTTCGGCTTTGGATAAAGAACCGAATAATATTATTGTAGGGTTTGTAAGCTTTGTCTCCATGAAATGTAAGAATCCTTTCAGTTTATGTCTCCAATATATTCTCGATAAGTCAATAAAGTCTTTGTTTTCTTTGTTGGCATAAAATAGTATGTAATTTTTGTATGTCCCCCTTAGTAAAAGGTTCTTTGCATTGTATGATGATAACAATTTAGATGCTGTTGGCGGAGAGATGCGCACAATTTTGGCGTATTCCCTTACATTAATCCGCCTGTAACAGTCCTCGAAAAATGGTCTTAAATCGTTAAGTATCTTTAACATATGTTAAATATTATTAACACTTGTTTAAATAGTTTAGTAATAAGAAAAATCTCTTTGGTCAACGAAGTCGATAAAAATAAAAAATTAACAATCTAGAAGTGAGAGACTAACCGCAGCAATTGGCTCCACACATGCAAGAGGTTTCCTTCTGCTTTGCCGTCTTTCCTTTCGATTTCATTCTTAACAATTGAGATTAAAAGAATTAAAAGCTACCACCAAATTATT
>CAYXOT010000087.1:0-3593 GCA_964466985.1 uncultured archaeon | reverse complement strand
TTTCCTTTTTCTGGTTTATAGATGTCGCGAGCATTTGCTAGAATTCTCTTGCCATCTGTAATTCCAACTCCCCATGTATGCGCGGTTCCTTCCAAACCAAGTATCATGAGAATTAACTTGTAGGATAGAGTTAAAAAATTAGGCAGGTTTTGGATATTTTGATCGAATTTGTTCCTTCAGGCCAGCTCTGAAAGATGCTTTTATGTGTCGCGGCTTTACGCTTCTTATCAAAGCTCTATCATAACCTCTATTTGTTTCCTTCTTTTCTTCAACTATTCTGCCATCTGGCTTTTTTATCCAACAACTAACAAAAACGTATGTCCCTTCTCCTGGAATAAAATAAGTACCATAAAAATATGGAGATGCTCTTGTAGCACTACCTAGTTCTCCTTTCCAAGCTTCTCTCCAACTACCAGGCAGATACCAAACCATGTTTGACATTGTCATCTTCTTTGGACTTGACCAGAAACGTATCTGATAAGATTCAATAATTTTCTTCTCCCAAGTTTCAGGTCGACGTTTGCTGCTTCGGCAGGCGTTTTTCCTTTCAACCCTTGATGTGGATTCACGAAGTTTTGTATAACAGGTCGCAGATTAAGAAAACTCTCTGCGCCTTCATGGCTTCCGAAATCTCGCATCGTCTTCGTCCTATCTTCAATCTTTCCATTGTATCTTTCGATTGGATTGTTGTTGTGCTTGAGTCCGTACTTCTTGCATGCAATTGGCACGCCAAAGCGCAGCTTGCAAGTTCGGTAGAAAAGTTTGTTGAATGCGTTTCTGTAGTTCTCAAAACCGTCTGACACGAATGTTACAAGCCTGCGCTTATTGATAGGTTTGTGCTTTTCTTGATTGTAAATAGCAAGTATTTGTTCATAGCACGTTATCTTTATCTGCCGCAGAAAATTTATACACACAGGAATCGTACGATTTACGACGTAGTAATGCGCCAAAACATACTTCGTCTTCGAGTCGATGGCATTCATGTCGTAACCGTGTTTCTTGCCGACATGGATGTATTTCTCATCCATGTGCACGTTTCCTTTTATGGTCGGCTTTACGTTTTGCAGAAGCGGATTTTAAAAAAACCGAATACTTTTTCTCCCACTTCCACAGAGTTTGCCTGCTCACACGTGTGTTATCGTGTTGCCAAAGATGATTCTGAACCGTGAAGAATGACATGCCGTCTTGGTGCATATGGATCGCTCTTACAATCACGGTAGGTTTGTGCCGCATTTTTTTGAATCCGTCGTCTTTCACAAACCGTTTTCCACATGTCTTGCAGCCGTAGCGCTGCTTGACACCTAAATGATTTCTCAGTTTGCCACGCCTGACCACGACACCACTACTGCAAAAAATACACTTCAGAGGCATGATATCACCTCTGAATTATTGTCAGAAGAAGTATATAAGTCCAAATAAGTTTACATTATCATCAAAACAAAACATTTAAACCTTAATTTGACACTTGCTATGCGGTTAAATTAATGGGCGGCGTAATTTCTACTTTTCAATTTAAATAATCATGATTTTCAGCATCTGATGATGAAAAAACTGCATAAAAACTTGTGTTCACAAAAAGCTCTGGCTAATCTTTTTCAATTGCATTTTTCAGTTTCTGTTTGCTATGACTTCAGACAAAATATTTTTGCAAGAATTTTGTCGCTGTAACTGTAACCAAGCAGTATTTTTGCCCCTGTTTTTGATGCTTGCACAACAACTGTCAAATTTTTCAGCATGAGAACAATTGTTGACTTCGCAACGCTGCGAAGCTCTTGATGCTCCATCTGGAGCAGCGACAGAAGTAGCGCACAAATTACCTTTAACAAAATAAGTCCTCTCACTCTAACGTCATTCCACACGCGCAGCGGGTGAAGTTTCAGAACGCTCTTTATGTCACTGAACATTTTTTCGATTGACGCTTTTTTCCTGTAGAGTCTCAGTTTTTTCTTTTCGCTTAGCATCTTGCTTGTCACGAGAACAAACATTCCGTCTATGTCTTCATCTTCTCTTAGCCTTTCAAACATGTCTCTCTTTGGCGCAAGCCTCTGTTGCACAGCAACAGAGTGTTCTATAACGTAATCTTGCAGAGAAAATGATTTTTTCCTCTTTAGCTTCAGCTTTCGCTGAAGCGCCTTTGCTCCCTTCTTCTTTCGTACTTCCTCAAGCTCGTTCCAATAGCTTTCAGCTTTTACAATCTTTGTTTCTCTTCGAATTCTGTCGCTTTTTTGCCTTTTTTCGTCAAGATAAAGAGTGTAGTATTCGCCATTCTTTTCCCATGAAACAGCCTTTACTTGCTCTCCGCTTCCATGCTTCAGCACAGGCTGAAGCTCTGCTTTACGCTTTCTCATTTCTTTTTTCATCGGCTCATGAACTTTGCAGGCTGTCAGAAAGTGCATCTTTGCGTCTCGTATCATCTTCCTGTTCTTATCAGAATCGACTCCTTTGTCAAACACCAAAAGAGCACCTTCAGGCGCTCTTTGCTTCAGCTTTTCAAAATCCTCTTCAAAATGCTTTGTGTCATGCTTGTTGCCTTCGGCAACAGACGACATGATCGGCACAACAGGCTCTGCTGCATTTATTGCTAATCCAATAGTTATCTGTGGCTTGTCAGGCCTGTGGTCTTTGCTGTGTCCTCTCTTTGAAAGAGAACAATTTGCGCTATTCAAAAAAGTTGATGTAACATCATGGTAAGCTGTGCTCATTTCAGGATGGTAATTTGTCTTTACTTTTTCAAAGATTTGCGCGTATATTTCATCTGCGTTTTCACCTATTAGAGAAAGAGCGCGATAAGAAGCCTGCAACATGTCTGTGTTTTTGTTTTCTGGCAAAAGCATGCCATTCTGGCATGCTTGTTCAACTGCGTGCAACACGCTCACAGGCTCAATAGAAAGCTCTGAAATAAGCATCTTCACTATCTCGCCAAGAGGCACGCCTTTTGTTTTGTGCTTGTTCATTATGTCCAAAATGCCAAGTTTCTTGTCAAAGTGGTCTAAAAGTTTCAAACCACCGACCCGAAAAGCTTTTATAGAATTCCCTTCAATAGATTTATTGCTCATAGGTTAGTCACCAATGAGCATTTTATTTTTTCTACTAAAATTCTATTATATCTTGCAAAATATAGTTTCCTTATTTTTGGCCATAATTTTGGTGTCAAATTAAGGTTTTAAGTGATTATTTATATTCCAAAAAGAGGCTTTAAAAAACGTATCAATATCACAGGTAATACAGGAGGTTTAATGCAAATCAATTATTCAAAAGTTGATGTTAATCCCCCAGATAATGAACATAGTCTTGCATTCAAACAAGAACTGGCTGAACGGAGAGCTAATCCAAGAAAATATTGGTGGAAACATCATGGTAAGAAAAAAACAAAAAAAGCGGTGATTGTAATCATTATTATATTGATATCTTCTATATTTGCAAAACTACTTCTATCGACTATATCTATCATTGTTCCAGAAGGAAATCTTAGTTTCCAATTAGCAATTTTTGCATTAACATCATTTTGTTCGGGTTTATTGTCTACTATAGAATCTTTTTGTGGCGGTTTAGGAGGTGAGTAAACTTCCATTACCCTTTTTACGACTTCATCA
>CAYXOT010000086.1:1705-3623 GCA_964466985.1 uncultured archaeon | reverse complement strand
GGCTTTGTAACAAGCGACGGCAGCTATAAATCTCCCACTTCTGACGGAAGCTACAAGTCTCCGACATCTGACAACAGCTATGAATCTCCCACTGTTGGTCCAGGATATATCGCTCCAAAAATAGATGAAAGCTGGGAAGCGCCAAAAGAAGGACCTGGATTTCAAAGGCCTGAAATCGGGCCTGGATTTGAAAAGCCTAAAGTCGGTCCAGGCTTTGTAAATCCATTAGTAGGGCCTGGATTTGAAAGGATTGGGACATGGAATGTTTCCTTTGACGAAAGCGGCGAAAAGATTGTCAAAAAAGTGCTTGAAATGCCCAAAGTCGATATTTCCCAGAAGAAAAATGAATCGATGATTAAGAATGACCCAAAAAGGCCAAAAGTGGAGCCAAAAGGCCCCATAGATGCGGCTTCTGTCGGAGGCTGGAAAGTTTATGGGATAACACATTACTATAAGAGCGGGGGCTCAAAATTTATACCAGCTACAATTGCACAAATGAATTTGCACGATGACGGCACTTATGATTACAGAGGCAATGAAGGAACCTGGGAATCATCCCCAATTATAGAGGATGACTGGAAAAAATGGGGGATAAAGAATGAGAATTTCAACAAAAAGCTGATTTTCCATAATTGGCCTGATGGGGCTGATGGAACTGCAGACGGGCCTATAGAAGACACAAGCTATGGCGCAAGATATCTTTGGGCTGTCTTTAATGCAGAGCCTCCTGAAAGTGCAGAGCCTGCACAGGCATGGGTTAGGTTTGTTGCTGCCCCATACACGCCCAAAACTCCAATTGAAGAGGAGTCATTCTCGGATTTAAGCTTGATAGGAAGATGGGGGATTCATTTTAGAGGTGTAATATATGGGGGATCAAAAACAGAACTGCTAGGAGATGGTACAGAAAAGGCGATCTATGACTGGGAAACAGATTTTGATTTGACTACAATACTGGAATTAAAGGCAGACAAGACATGGACTTTTGGCTCTTCTAGCGGAACATGGAAGGTTCTTCCTATTGAGGATGAGGATTGGAAAAAATGGGATACTGAGCCATACGGACCAAGATATAAATTAATTGTTGACGGGTTTGGAGATAAAGGAGGCAACGGCCCAATTGAGGTCTACAAAGGAGAAGTCAGTTTCTTCTGGCTGTACTATTCTGCAACTAATCCTGAAACAGGTGAGCTGCAGCCAATATTCAAGAAATTCAGGCCTTACGAAAATCCTGTTGCGTACCTGACTGCGGAAGGAAGTGGTTTTGGAAAGATTACAAGCGAAGACGGGAAATTAAGCTGTGCTTCTGAAGAAACAGAAGCTGCGCAGGCCAGAAGAGGACAATTCTTTACGAGATATGCCTGGGCTCCTGACACAACAGGAAGCGAGCAAAATGATGAGCAGGAAGCTGCGCAGGCCAGAAGAGGTAAATTTTTTTTGAGAAATGCCTGGGTAACTTACGCTGATAAAATAACAGGCAATGCAGCAAATGAGGAAAATGAGCAAGAGGCTCTCCAAGCGAGAAGAGGGCAATTCTTCATGAGGCGTGCGTGGGCTCCTGACACAGAAGGAAGTGAAAAAAGCGATAATGATGATTCATCAGGGAATATTCCATCAGGATGCATGGCTGAATACGATGTTAATAAAGAAGTTGAGCTAAAGGCAATTCCTGAAAATGGCTGGCTGTTTTTAAGATGGGGCGGCGCATGCGAATCTGGCCAAGAAGCTGCACAGGCAAGGAGAGGGCATTTCTTCCTGAGGCGCGCATGGGCTCCTGACACAGAAGGAAGTGAAAATGAAGAGCTGTCTGATGAAAATGAAGAAATGCCAAATGAGCTTGCATCAGAAACACCAGTCTGCAAAATAACAATGGACAGGTCAAAGACAGTAAAAGCTGAATTTGTCCCGGGATGCAATGACA
>CAYXOT010000086.1:0-1605 GCA_964466985.1 uncultured archaeon | reverse complement strand
ACAATGGACAGGTCAAAGACAGTAAAAGCTGAATTTGTCCCGGGATGCAATGACAATTCTGAATGCTCCTCTGACCAAAAATGCGAGAACTCAAGATGCGTTCCTGTGGAATGTGATTGCGGCTATGCCCAAAACCATCAATGCCAGAAATATGAATGCTGCTCTAACACAGATTGCGGAGAATTGGTTTGCGACACATCCAGCCATAAATGCGTTTCAGAATCCAAGTGCAGGGAATTTTCAATTAAGGGTGATCCAGCGATAAAGCATGATGTTGTATTTGTGGGGGATGGGTTTGATGACTATAAGCTTTTCAGGCAGCTTTTGGTTTATCTTGTGGATTATGATGGAAAGTACAATGGAATGATGAGCGTATCTCCATTTAAGGAGAACAAAGATAAGTTCAACTTCTGGATGGTGCTTGCTCCGGATTACAAGCATTGGGATGATGGTAATCCCATTAATGAGGAAATTGAAAGGTTTGTAAGCACATGCGAAAGGGATACAGTTGTTGTGATTTCAAGGGAAACTTACAGGCCATATGCATTCTTCCCGACATCTGGAAGCAAAGGCGGAAGATCATATGTTTCATTAGGATTTGTCGGCATAAGAGGAAGTGATTATGCTGCAGAAAATGCAGGCAGGCTTTTGCTCCATGAATTCGGGCACGCGTTTGGAAGCCTGACTGACGAGTATGTGGAATATGGAAGAGGAACAAGAAAAGATATTCATCTGGCTCCGAACTGCGCCGAGGACCTTGAAACAGCAAAAGAAAAATGGGGCGACCTTGCTGGTGTTGAAGGAGTTGACTTTTATACGGGAATTCCGGATATTCCTGGAACAAAATACTTTAAGAACCCCTATGTTTCAGTGCCTGAGATTGGGCCGGAGCCTGACGGCAGCGACATGGGCGACGGCGGATGCGCATATGACCTGAAAAATATAAGGCCTACTACAAGCTCTCTCATGAAAAACCAGTTTGAGCCGGGCTATGACTACGGGCCTGTGAATGAAAGAGAGCTTCAAAGAAGGCTGGAGGAATACTTTTCAGAATCATCAAAAGAAAATAAAGATACTGTTGCCTCACAAGGTGGCAGGGGAAAGAAATTTGTGGAGGATGTAGGTTAAAATGAGTGATATAATGAATAAGATTATTATTGCTTTGTTTATAGCACTTGTACTAATGCCGCAGGCTTTTGCAGACACTTTATCCTATTCTGTTATTATAAATTATGATGATGGAGCAATGTCACTTAAAGATATCTTGCTTATAAAAGCTTCTCCTGCACCTGCCTCTAAAAATGGAGAATACACAGCTAGAATTATGTCTTTTAAAGGAGAGGTTTTATTTAAGACAGCATTTAACGTGAATTTAGAGCCTTTTTACAGCATACCTTTAAGCAAGGAAACCGCCAAATCCTCTCAAAAACTGACAAAAACTACTTTTGACTTGGTGCTGCCATATTACGCAAATGCAAAGAGCCTTCAAATATTGAAGAATAGCAATGTGCTTCTTGAAATTGATTTAGCTAAATTTTCAAGCTGCAATGAAAATAATCTTTGCGAGGTTTCTGAATCTTTGGAATCGTGCCCAAGCGACTGCAC
>CAYXOT010000085.1:0-3650 GCA_964466985.1 uncultured archaeon | reverse complement strand
GCCTAAAGTAAAAGAGTCTAATTTTGAAGACATCTTTTTAGTTAACAAGAATTTTGCTACTATTAACTTAATACCAGGATATAAAAGTTCAAATGAAGAATTATTGAGAATTGGTAACAAAGAATACCGTATATGGGATCCTTGGAGATCTAAACCGTCAGCAGCCATTAAAAATGGATTAAAGTTCTTTCCTCTAAAGAAAGGTTCCGCTGTGTTATACCTCGGTATCGCGAATGGCAAAACCGCCAGTTTTTTTTCAGATATAATTGGAAAAGAAGGACTTGTCTACGGCGTCGAAATTAGTGAGAGACCCTTCAGAGAGTTACTGCCGACAGCAGAGAAAAGAGGTAACATAATTCCCATACTTGCAAACGCAAAAAAACCAGAAGACTATGAAAGCATTGTACTTGGTAAAGTCGGCCTAGTTTATGAAGACGTAGCAAGCAATGACCAAATTCAAATATTAATCAGAAATTGTGGAAAATTCTTGAAACAAAAAGGATATGCAATGATTGCAATTAAAAGCCAATCGATTGACGTGACACGCCCCCCGAAAGAGGTATATAAAGAATGTTTACAAGAGTTAGAAAACCATTTTGAAATTCTAGATAAAGTTGAACTAGATCCTTATGAAAAATTTCATCTGTTCGTTGTAATGAAATCGAAGAAGTAACTATTTGTTTTTCTTCCGTTTCTTGAATTTTGTAGTGACAAGTCTAACCCATGTTTTGTTTTCCATTGAATCACTGTTTAATATTCTATGAAGCTCGTTGGTGACAGCCACTCTATGATTGCCGGTTTGTCTTTCGGGAACAGCCTAGCACCACATTTCGTGCAGAATTGTTGCGCGTCATTATACATCAAACTGCACACTGGGCAAGCATTCATCTCAATCACTTCACGCAACTAAGGCACCCTACATATCCCTTCCTTTCGATTATTTCTGTCGGAGTGGTTTCGTTGTTGCATGCTGGACAAAGCAAAGCTACACGCGGAATGTTGTAACTGGTTGGCAGATTTTTCATCTAATCACTAATTAAGGCTAAAAATATAACAAATAAATACTTTTCTATTCTAAACTATTACATATGTCATCTAAATTGGCTAAATTAATGACAAATAGAAAGACCCCTCTAAAAGGTAATAAAAATACCACTGAACGTATGTCCATTGATGAAACTGACAAGAGAATTCTAAAATTGCTTGTATGGGATGCGAGATTGTCATACCGTGAGATAGCGCGCAACACAAAGCTTTCAACGACAACTGTGATTGAGAGATTGAAAAAAATGAGGGCAGCCGGCGTGATAAACGGATACTCGGTAAATCTAAATCCGAAAAAAATGGGGTACGAACTAACAGCGATAATTGAACTTGTCGCACCGAAAATAATTTTATTGAGGGCAGTCGGAGAGATAACAGAACTGCCCAATGTCTATGCCGTTTATCACACTACAGGCGATGTCGACGCCATAATTATCGCGAAATTTAAGGACATAGGTGGTTTACATAGTTTCCTGGCTGGTTTGTACGAGAAGCTGGAAATACAGAGAAGCGAAACCAGAATAGTTCTTGATACGGTAAAAGAGGATTTCAGGGTTCTTGTCTAATAACCTTCTTCATAGTCGCTAGGTCCTATCGATTTTTGCTCCTGATGTTCAAGCTTAGAACCACATTTAACACAAACCTCGGCTCCATCCGTGTATTCTATTTTACATATTATACAAATCTTCATACTTCTCGCAAAACAAAAAAAAACGGAAGAAAGAGTGAAGTTGGAGAACCTTATGATCGGTTTACGGATCCTCCAAGGGGTTAGTTCTCCAACTTCGGTTGATCGGCCAAAAGGGCTATGCGCATTTGATGCATCTTATGTTTCCTTTTTCTTCCATGATTTCATTCAAGCTGACCTCGCTACTGCACACTGGGCATTCGAATGCTATGCTTGGCCCAGGCTGTTCCACGTCATAAGATTTTACTGACGATATAGTTTGTCTTCTCATGCAAATCAACTCTCTGAAGGAAAATTGGGAAGACGGTATATAAGCATCTGTTATAACAGAATTTATAGAATCTGTATTATCTCTTGCAAAACGATAAAGTATTTATATGTCTTTCTATAAGAAATTTCATACTATTGTAGAAAATCTTATAGTATTTAAGATTATACTATTAAGAAATTGATAAAAGGAAATAGCATGCAGGCAACATTGATAGAGAACAATGGAAAAGGAAGAACTGCATACGATTCTTTGATTCTGGAGAATCCGAAAGCGTTTTCTGCATTGAACAGCAAGATTGCCTTGAAAATAGTTAAATCGTTGGCGGAATCGCCCGTTTCCGCAATAGACATTTCTAGAAAATTGAAGATACACGAGCAGAAAGTATACTACCATGTAAGAAGACTGGAGAGGGCGGGTATCATTTATACCATCTCAAATGAGAAAAGACACGGGATGATAGCCAAAATATACAGTGTTGTCTCACCAGTCATATCAGCCAAACTGTATGATAAAGGAGTTGAAATAAAGGAAAGATCTGAATTGAATATACCATCTACTCTTTTAGAATTTTTCAAACCTTTTATACAAAATGGTAGATTAGATACTAAGATTATAATAGGAGATCCAGCACCCCATGGAGAATTCGATTCGGTGGGAATGGAAGGTGCACATATCACAGATTTGATATTTTTCTTAGGAAAAATGGTAGACTCAATAGAATATCCTACGTACAAGCTTGATACAGAAGTTACCGACAATGATTTGAAAAATAATGTAATTCTGATAGGTAATCCAAAAACAAATACTATAGTCAAAAAATTAGTCGAGAACATACCAATTAATTTTAACTCAGCCTTCGATGCCATACAAGTTAAAAACAATCTTTACAAAGATGATAGAATAGGATTTATATCGAAATTTGACAGCCCATTTGCCAGAAATAAAAAAGTTCTTATCATAGGTGGTTTAAGAACTCGAGGTATACGTGCCGCTACGATAGCTTTAACAAGATACATCGATAAGTTTAATAATGTAAAATCATTTGATAATTTAACATTGGTAGCTCAAGGATTGGACAAAGATGGCGACAAGATAATAGATGACATAATATTTTTGGAGTAGATACAATGGTACAAAAAGAAATCTTACATATGCATTCTGACGGGGTAACGGATGCAGATAGAGAGCGACTGGCTTTACAAATTAAGAGAGGAGTTAACGGAAAAGTTTTAGTTGTTGGTATAGATTACGGTGGTCGGAAAAATTTTTATGGTTATAAAGAATCAATTGGATTGTCCGATCACCTAAGTAACTTAGGTGTTGTTCATAACTACGGCGGGACAGCTTTACCGGATTACATTGTCGAAAACTCGGAATACCGTCCTGTAATCAGAGAGCGCAGTGTAATTGAATTCGATGATTCAACTACATTACTCTTATATGACGACTGGTCTACAAGCGGTGTAAGTTGGATAGGACCTTTGCAATGGGCTCTAACAGAGATATACAGAAAAAGATCAAATGGAAATCTTGGTAATATAGAACGTGTATTTGTAGCTACAGATAGAGATAGTACAGGCGGTCCTCATTTCGCGGCTGTAAGAACTGTACCTTATATTGGAGCCAGAGAATTTCTCCAAGCAAAAG
>CAYXOT010000084.1:0-3650 GCA_964466985.1 uncultured archaeon | reverse complement strand
ATCATGTAAAGCAAGGGTTGAAGAAAGTTAAAGTTGTGTGGGAAAGGGTAAATATGAGCAAATACTGGAAACGTTTCAGAGCAAAATAAACTACATTTCAGTTGTAGCTTTTCTTTTCTCAGATTTTCTAGCTCTTCTTCTTGCCATCTTACACCCCAATTGAGATTAATACGAGCTGTCATAAATATTTCTGTGTGGTGCAGTGTATAGGAAAATCTTTAAAGTCTTTTGGAAGGTAAACTTCTGTGTCTCCTCTGTTTTATTTCAATTGGTTTTTCCAGGTCAATTACCGATTGTTCAACCAATGTCAAATCTGTTTTGACCAGCCATTTAACAAACTCGTTCTCTTTGTTCAGCTGATATAATCTGGCTCTACCTACTTGCTTGAATAGTTTCACTATCTTGTATCTTTCTAACTTACCCCAAACCCTAAAAAAGGAGTTCCTGCTCAATCCCGTTCTTTCGATTATCTCGTTTTTGTAAACTGGTGTGAATATGTTATCTAGCAGAAAATCGATTATCCTTAGTTCTGTTGTGTCCCCCAATACATCCAAGAATATCGACTTGTCATTAACCATAAAACTAATAAGAAACTGAAGTATTAAATAGATACTTGTAAGTAATTAAAAGTGAACTTATGACAGAGGATAGCGATGACAAAATTAAGGCGATGATTTTGCATGCTTTGGCAAGAAAGAGAAAATGGGGAGAATCTCACACGCTTTTGGTCAACATTGTTAAATGGGTTGTAATAAGAAGAAATGGCAAGCGGGTGAAGAAACTAATTAGTGAATTAAGAAAGGAAGGTTTGGTTAACATTAAACCGACACATTATGGTGAAGAAATTTCTCTTAACTTTTATCAGAAAGAAAAGGTGATGGAAATTATAAAGAAATATTTCAGTGATTTCTTAGGTTGACCATGTTTTTGGTGGCAATGTTTGTGAGTTTTCTGAAGCCGAAGAAGATCTGAAGATAAAGCCTATAGGTTTCCGATAATTCGGCTTATCTAAACTTTGTGATAATTTTGTTATTTATAAAATTTTCTATTTTCAATTGAAAGATTTAATATTACCACTCTCAAGACGTAACAAAATGGAAAGGTTTAAATATAGTATGAGATATACTTATTCTAATAAAAATGCCAATAAGCCCGCAACAGCAATATACGGATTATGGATTGTTAGTTCCTAGGAGTACTGTTAGATTTAGAGATGTTTCTGATTTTTCCGGAGTTAGAGTTGAGCCAGTTAATTCTGAAACAAAAGTCAAGCCATTAGTTATAACCTCTGGAGAAAATTATGATTTTGAAGGTGTCGCAAGCGGAGGAAGAAGTGGTTTATGGAGTTTTGATGGTTTAGATTATAAGATAAAAGGATGCAGAATAGAAAGAGCTTTCGAAACAGAAGGTTTGTATAGGATTCATCATTTATTTCATGATGTTGAGGGAGGTCAACTTCTATCAGATGCGGAGAACGATATAAAATGTACAAGTGATATTAATGATATTTTAACTAGAGCAGGTTTTACAGTTGCATATGAACCAGAAGCAATAATTCATTATGGAAAAACATTCAAACCGCCTGTGGTAGGCAATAATTTTAGCAAAATTCTTAGATCGCTTGTATGGAGAAATCCTGACATGCTTTTTGAAAGTTTGAATCAAGAAGAGTTAGTCGCATCTGTAACGAGAATAAAAGGTGACACAAGATTCACTTGTCTTTATTCAGGAAAAATTCAAGATGAAGAAACAGCAACAGCAATAGCATATAGATTTGGCTTAATGGCAGGAGCCCAGAAAAGAGTAACAGAAGATTTTTATTGGCATTATGACTCTAATCACATAGGCAATTATGTTATTTTTACAGAAGATAATCAACTACATCTAACAATGGTTGATTTTGAAGATACTGTTAAATACCAGGATCTTAGGTTTAAGTTTTTAAATAATCGGCGCAGAAATTCAGAAATTAGAGGTATTCTTAAATCGGCAGATAGGCCAACACCCGCTATGCAGTTTCACTATTGTGTGCAAAGTATACCAAAAGAAAAAATGGGGCGTAATGCTCCTCCATATTTTCGGGAAGCATTCAAAAGAGGCTTCATGGATGGTTACAAAAACCCAGACAAAAGAGAATCAATAACTCTAGAAATGTTAGTAGAGGCTTTTGATTTAGGTGATATTGACTACTAACTTGAATGATAAAATCTCATAAAAATATCATCCCAATCCCATATCTTTAAGGTTATTCCTTCAATCATGCAAGGAGTTTTCTTATCTTTGTACACTTCAATAAAATTATTGTAGGCTTGAAAAATACAAGTTTCTGATAATCCGCCTTATCTAAACTAGAATTGTTACACGTCCATGTAGAATTCTCTTATAATAACTGAGTTTTCCATCACACCCGCTCCCAGAAACCTAGACACAAGTACAGATTCTAGATCCCACATCACAATCAGAAAGATTAACATTTTTCAGCAATTCGCCTGTATGCTTCAAGGTTTGCTTTAGCGACTTTTACTTCGGGATGTTCAGGAAGAGAATCAAAAACAGAGTTTATAGCAGCTGTTGCTGAGGGAAATTCAACAGCAGGAGCATTTAGTGGGACGTCTGCGAAAGGACTTAGTATTCCTGAACTCGCAGAGTTAAGGGCACCTTCAACTGCGTCATGGTATTTTTCTATATGTATAAAATAATCGGAAAAGCTTTTTTCCTCTCTCCTTACAGTTTCATCAGCCAGTCTTTTATGAGCCATAAGTAGTTCGCTGTACATTAACTTTATAAAACCGTCCGATGGGTTGTATGGCACAGTTCCAGCGACCTGTAGGAAAGAATCACAGCCTCTTTGTAAAAATCCATTCACCATATTACGAGTGTCATCCAGATTTTCTGTGCCTCTCGCTCTATATTCAGTAATGGCTCTACCGTATTCTTTCAACGATCTTTTATGGATACCTGTCAGCTTGTCAAGTGCGTCATTTACTGTATAAGTTTGTTGCATACAATCATCTTATCACTTAAAGGTAGTTACTAATTTAAATACTTTTATGTCCCGCGAAAGATATGTTATAGCATATCTTTTATCCGTTTCTGATAATTCGCCTTATCTAAACAAAAATGACAAGTGTGAGGCAACAAGATGTTCGGCGTCACAAATTCGGTTGTGTATTAGAAGGCCCACCCCTTTCACGGCGGTGAGAGTAGGCACGTGAAAGTCTCGTTAGAGACGCCGCTCCCAAGGAGATAAGGCTAAGCACTGCCAGTTCCGAAGGCAGATTGTGTGAAGTCTGCTGCCATGCGAGGTATGCTAACGAGGCAGAAGCCACGTAAGAGAGCCCTTCCGACAGTATAGAAAGCCTCCACGAATAGCGCCGTTCTCTTAATGACGAGCCATCCAACATATATACTGTTAGGTCAAGAAAGTATTTATCCTTGCAATTGCCGCCTCACGCCAGCCCAGCCGCTCTTTGGCTGCGCGTGATTGCGTCGAAAACCGCTGACTCAAATTCGTGTACGGTTGCAGGTTTCGACAGGATTTGCGAGGCTCGAAGTCCAAGTCCAAGGAGTGCACTCAGCACGTCCTGACTGTTGGCTACAGACAGTACCAGGATTGGTGTCGAGAAGCCTGACGTGCCTTTGAGGAATTT
>CAYXOT010000083.1:0-3653 GCA_964466985.1 uncultured archaeon | reverse complement strand
CAGGTATCTCTTCTATCTCTTCTTTTGTGAAGACAGGGTTATGTGTATTGTTCCATATCTGATGTCCATATCGTTTCTCAAGCAGTGGGCGAGACAGGGCTATAGTTTTTTCACCCACAACTTTATTCTCATGTTTTCCTCCAGTCACTTGCTTCAATATGACTTCAGCCAATATTTTCTTGATGGCTTCGGTTCTTTCTGCTGAATTCTTTGCAAGCTGCGTGAGTACTGTTGATATGGATGGTATGTTCTTTATTGCATCGTAATCCGAATAGACTTCTCCGTTGATTACACGTGTGCTGAGATAGATTCTTTGCGCAAGTTTTTCCATATCGTAAGGGTCGATGATGATTAATCCATGCAGTAGTCCGCTGTTCACGCCCCATATCATTGCATGCGCGGCTGCGACTTTACCATTGATATTCACACTGGATGCTTTGTTGTCAGCTTCTACGTCATCGATTCCCAAAGACCTGAATGCATTTGCTATATGCTCCGCATAGTATTTTCTCATATCCTCAAAATGAGTGAAAGAGCCGTCTCGCGGTACGGCAAACGAGTAAGCAATAATATTTTTCCCTGTCTGGACATGCGAACCTCCCGTTGCTCTTCTTACCAGATCTACATCACTGACCTTGATAGCATCGGTAGCTTGGGCATAACCAAGCACTACAGTATCGTTTGAAAAACTGTAAAATCTTATCATAGCCTTTTTGATTTCAGTGGCTCTCCATAGCATGTACTCTTCAAGGGCCATATTGATTTTGCCGTTAAATGTTGTGTTGCCCAAATACTCATAGTCGAACATGTTAATGTCCATTATTTTGTAAGATACTCTTAATAAAGAATTCTCCAGCGCAATAGGAGGTTTTAGAAAGTGGTTCTTATGAATTTTGTAGTAGCTATTTCCAATAAAGATTTAAACATTGCTGTTAATTTCTAATTTATGGGTAACAATCTTGCATTATTCTATGCTAATCTGGACGGAATAATCTTGGACAGGGTAGCCGAACTTACAGTAGAAAAAGCTGGATTAAGAATAGGTGTATATGCCAAGTATGACCAATCAGAGGTGTCTAGTTTAATACCTACTGAAATTGGCGATGTGCCATTCTGGAGAAATCCACGAAAATATGAGTCAGATTTATTTCATCGATATAGCGTTAAAGGATTGCCTTTCAAGGAGGGAACTCTACTCGTCCGAGGGAGAACCACTAATATACAACCGGCAAGTACTGAACAAAGATATGTGACAAAATTACCGCCACAAGAAGAGCCAGCAGATCGGAGTGGTAGAATTCCAAGTAAATTTATCAGAAGTCGTTATCCGAGGTCATGAAAGTTGAGTAATCTACTTCCCTAATGCCCACTTCTTCAATTTCTCGTAATCGACAGCCCCGCAAATCCACTGGCCGGTTTTTTCATTAAAGTAAAAAGGCACTCCACCGCAGAATCCTCTGTCATACTTTTCCATCAGCTTGGCATTAGCAGCATTATGCCAAACTTCTATTCTTTTTATCTTAACCTTCAACTCCTTCTCCACCCTTTCGTCCAAAGGATTCATATCATTGCAGTGAGGGCACTCGGCCCCCGTAAACTTCAACAATTCATCAGCCATAATAATCGCTTAACTTCCCTCATAATAAATCTTCTATTTAACCTTTTAATATTTCGTATAGTCTATAAGCTACTTGTTCTCTGGCTTTTTCTTCAATAATTGGTTGCAAGTGAGTATCTAGTAAATCAAGAATACGCCTAACTCGTCTATATCCCCTGTACTCTAATGACCATTAAATGTGTGAAAGTCATTATCATCCAAAAAATAGTGAAAGTCAAAAGAAAACCTGCGTGGCACTCCCCCTTCATAGATTGTATGCATTACAGTTTCATATCCTTCTCGCAATGTCATAAATTTGTCAACCAATGTCTAACAGCTATTATTTTTTTGAACTATTTATTTTTATAGTATTTCACCAGTTGCTGTACAGCCCTAACTGCATCCTCAGGATACGTATAAGTCGGTATTCCGTTCTCTTCCAAATCCCTTCTCATAACTTCCGTATACTCCCCTCCGGCAGACACAACAACAACAGGCTTCTTCTTCAAATCGTTCGCCTCTATCAAGACATCAATTATATCCGTCGCTATTAATGGAGTTTGAACTAAAACTATCACCACTAATACATCGACGTTCTTGTCTTTCATGCACGCATCTATGCAGAGCTTATATCTGCCAGAAGTAGCGTCACCAGCCAAATCCAAAGGATTCTCTATATTAATTATCGGCGGCAATTGTTTTCTCAAAATCTTCCGGGTATCTTTTGAAAGTTCTGCAAGTTCTGTTCCATTTCTTGATGCAGCGTCTACAGCCAGAATCCCGTAACCACCGCCATTAGTAATTATCTGCAGTCTACCCCCTTCGGGCGGAATACACTTCTCCAATATCTTAGCAAAATCAAACATATCTTCCAAATTTTCCGCATGAATAATACCAGCCTGCTTGAAAGCGCCAAAGTAAATCTCAGCGCTCCCAGCTAAAGAGCCTGTATGTGATAAGGTGGCTTTAGCTCCCTGTTCAGTCACACCGCCTTTTATCGCGATAATCGGTTTTTTCTTAGAGACTTTCCTGCAAACTTCCAAGAATCTTTTACCATTTTTCACAGCTTCAATATACAAACAAATAACCTTCGTCTTCTCGTCATTACCAAGATATTCAATCAAATCGCTTTCATCCACATCAACAGCATTACCGTAGCTGATGAATTTGGCGAAACCATACCCTTCAGCAGTGGCCAAATCAACAACAGAGGAGCCTATGGCGCCTGACTGGCATACAAAAGATATCACACCTTCCTTCGGCCTGCTCATCCTGAATCTAGGAAGAAAAAGTGAGTCAATCTTCGAATACGCATCAAACACACCCAATGCATTAGGCCCAATAACCCTTAATTTGTATTTCTTGATCATCTCTTCTAGTTTCCTTTCAAGCTTGTAATTGCCAACCTCTTTGAAGCCAGCGCTGATAAGAATTATATGCAGTATTCTCTTTTTCCCACATTCTTCTAAAGCCTTAGGAACAATCTCTGCAGGCACAGCTATTATAGCCAACTCTATTTTTTCAGGTATATCCGAAACAGACGCATATGCATGATAATTCAGGATATTTTCTGCACTTGGGTTGACAGCAAAAACCTTTCCTTTATAACCGCCATCAATAAAATTTCTGAAAATCACATGGCCTACCTTATTAGGGTCACGTGAGACGCCAATGATAGCTATACTTTGAGCGTTAAAGAAACTAGCCAAATACATTATTTAAATATCTTACTCCTAAGAATAAATATTGAGCTAATCGGGATAATTTATGGGCGGTCCAAGAAAAACACATGGTAAATTTTTTGGCAAATGGTACATCCCAAATCACGTGATAGTTGCTTACAAAGAAAGGGTACCTGATCCTCGAAGAGAACTTACTAAAAGTGACATAGAAAGAACTATTTCAGGGGCTTTGCGTGATGTTGACCCAAAATCTTTAAACTCTCTTCCAACGTTGGATGGTTGTTATGTTCGTGAAGCTTATTTTACTCCTCGGGGTCAAGTTCTTGGTCCGTATTATTTTCTTTTAGAACCTCAAAGTGTGCACGAGCCAGATA
>CAYXOT010000082.1:0-3758 GCA_964466985.1 uncultured archaeon | reverse complement strand
ATAAGCCTCAGCCTGCTCACGCAGATTAAAAATATTCCCTTTAAATTTTCGGATATCTAAAAAAGTAATCTTGTCAGTACCGGCAAAGACCGCGGCCTGAATTTCCATCGGATTATCGTCACAAAACAAAACTTCCGCCGCTTTGGTTAGCTTCTCACCATGCAACAGACCCAATTTCTTCAAGGTCTGCTTAACATTAGTGTATTTAAAATTAATGCGCTTAGCGGCATTGGCTTTACGCATATACTCTTTAACCGCCACCGTGTTAATGTCCTTCAATTTTTTATCCGAAATCTCGCTCTCCCAGAGTAACCTCTTCTTCCGGACAATTTGGTTCTCAATTTCCTGAGCACTGAGCTGTTTGTCCGATTCCCCGACGCGCATGTACGCCCGGCCATAAGCAAAATACGGGCTGTTCAATCCGTGGAACTCAACCACAATGCAGTGCTTGCCTTCAATCTTGCGCTCCTCGATTTTGGGATAGATCTTGGGTTCAAGATTATCCACAATGGCTTGAGTGACTTCTTTGATGGTACTGCGGCCAACCGTCTGCCCGATGACGACCCCGTCATCTTTAATTCCAAAATATACTTCACCCCGGCCATGCTTATTAAGAATCGCCGAGATAGAAACAACCGCCTCTTTCAATTCAGCGGTGGATTTTTTGAATTCGATTGATTCGGATTCTTTAAACATATTTTTCGATTTCTTTCTTATTGCAGAATCAGCTTGCCTCGCCGCCCTACCAGCCAATGCCTTGTGGCGGGGACCGGCGCGCCACAGCCCCCATCCGGAGGCCCCTCTCCTCATCGACCATGATATGACTCATAATTTCGACCACCCCAGAGACACATACCTTATAATTCAGGTTACGGCATGTTTCTGCCGATTTTTTTATGTCTTAATATCCTTTATTGTTCCTAGTACCGCCGGAATGAAATTATTCTTGTAGAAAATTTCTTTGTCTTTGGTTATCAACTTATATTTCCATCTTCGTTCTTTACAGTATGCTTCCGCAACCTCCCGTTTTAAAGCCGTAGAAGACCAAAAAAGTAAAGGCAGCCCTTTTGTTTCGTGCACCTCCTTGCTGCCGTCAAAAAATTCTACTAAAAAATCCGGAATATAATACCTAGTAACGAATAACGCTTTATAGGGAATCTTTATCCCGTGTCTTTTCGTCCATGTCTTAACGCCCGGCATTCTTTCCAATTCAACCATGTAGTATTTTTCAAGGGCGGAATCGTAGGCTTCTTCACCGGCGGGATTTCTTTTAAGCCCAATCAATTTGCCCCTTGAAGAAATCATAATGTTGGCGGGTGATTCAGGATACCTGCTATTAAGGTTGGATCCAGAAATACTTCTCTAATTTCCACAATAGAAAACCATAACTTATGCAACAAATGCCTGTCTTCCACAGTAAAAAGCTCATTGCCTAACAAAAATCTTTTCTTGATATGCTCTTTAAGAACCTGGTAAATAATATCCTGCCTCTTGTCGGGATTGCGGTCATATTCTTTGAGAGAATCACGGCAAATAAAGCTCATTTCATTCTGAATAGCCGACTTTAATTGATCAATACTCAATTCGGTTCCTTTCATGACCTTTTCCACATCAATATAGAAATCATCCACTGTTTCCTGTTCATTAAACCCCGATGCTAATTTTCTTTTTTTAATCTCCTTAATAGTTTGCTCAATATCAATTTGTTCTGTTTGATATTGATAATTATTCAGATATCTTTCCCAGTCGTTAATAATTTCGAGCTTTTCTCGAGGCGGATTGGGAATACCGTCAATAATGCTTTGTATATCTCCGAATAAATCCCCAGCCGGCCCCTCGGTCTCTGTCTCTTCAATGCCAAATTCTTTGGGTTTAGGGATTTTGTTAAAATCAATCAATTCATCCGGATTAACCGCCCCCTCATACTGGTCAGCATCCAGCATTTCCCACAGCCAATCGTGCCTTAACACCGGATGGTCAACAACCAAGCACTGCTCCCACTCATTTTTATTATGCGGATCAATCCTTCTTAAGCCTCGGCCAATAACTTGCTGGCCATAAACCGAATACTTTTCGCCGGTGTACTCATTCAATTTATAAGAAAATTTTCTAAAAAGAAGAATGACAGAAATGTTCTTAACATCCCACCCTTCCCGCAGCATCAAAACAGAAACAATGGCATCATATTGACAATCTTTAAGATGCTGATTGATTTCCATTGCTTCTTTTTTATCGCCCTCTTCGCTCTCGTTAGTCACCAACAAAGTGTTCATTTTAAATTCATTTTGCAAAACTTTTGCAATATTTGTCGCATCGGTAATAGAAATGGCCACCACAAATAACAACGGCTTCCATTTTGGCTTGCCATCCGAATCATCGAGAGCCACCGTCTTTTTCTGATAATCAAGACACTGCTTGGCAATGGATATTTGCTGGCGCATTGGTTTTTCGCTGGTTATGTAACGCGTAGGTCTTATTTTCTTGTGCTCTATTTCTTCCCAGGGGACTTCCTCGGCCCTTAACTCCTTTCCCGTTTCAGTGTCCTTATAAGTCAGCTTAACTTTTTCAATATCAGGTTTGCAAACCACAATTCTTTTGATAATCCTGTCCTGCATGGCTCTTTTAATACCATAAATCAGAATTTTTTCGCTGTCCGGATGCAGCCCATCAAGCCTATCCGGGGTGGCTGTTGTGTCAAGACGCAGTATTCTTTTTTCTTTCAATTTATTTAAAACTTCATTGTAATTATCGGCTTTGGAGTTGTGAGCCTCGTCATTAAAGATAACCATATCCCCGAGATTCTTCATGATAATATCCAGGCTCACCTTTCCTTCATAAATCTGGTGAATGTTGCCAAGAATGATATTGGCCGAACGTATACCTACCGGGTCTTGGCCTTGCTCCATCATATGTAAGGACATCTTTTCTTCAAAACCATTGCGGAAGAATGGAAATATTTTGTAAACAAAAACTTTGTTTTTAGGATCGGGGTCAAATTCGTCCTTCAAGCGTGCTCTTACAATTGTGTTAGGGGTCAGTATTAAAAACCGCCGAACATCATGAACCATCATCATATAGGCAATGATACCGGCAATAATAACCGACTTGCCGCCGCCCGTTACAACCTCCACTAATAAATCCTTCTTATTAAGCATCTCATAAGAATAAATCACCCTTTTAATTGATTCAATTTGATGACGATAAAGCGGCGGGACAAAATTGGGGTCATCCAGATTCCTCAAGAAGTCGACTGCCTTCCCTGACTTTACTTCAGACAAATACGTTCTGTAGCCGTCTTTGCACCAGGCCTTAAAATCTAATTCATGTTCCTTAAAAGCGTACTTCATTTTATTTCGACCTCAAGTGTTTTCACGGCTTCACCGCCTAAATTATCCTGCACGCGGCAGGCAACGATATATTGGCCCGGTTTTTCGAATTCCTTTTCCGCAACAAGGTCCGCCACATACCGCCCCTCTTCCTGTTTTCTTTTGAGCGCGTATTCACTCTCGGCAAATCTCCCACCCATAAAATCAAAATCCCACTGGCAATTGATTAAATAGCCGTCAACATTATTGCTTCTTGCCACCGCCTCAAATTTGTATTTTAGGCCGCCGGCCTTCTTATAAAAAATGTCCATGATCGAAGGCTGCGCAATGAATTTAAGCAAAAATTCGCCCCTATCAGCGTCCTGATAGTGCTCTAATATTCTTTTCCTGAACAATTGGCTGTTTATGGGAATCAATTCAATCTCAACCGGC
>CAYXOT010000081.1:0-3767 GCA_964466985.1 uncultured archaeon | reverse complement strand
TTTATGCCAAGATTTCTGAGTTGTATTCTGTGTTGTTCTAGCCATGTGGGATTGTCATCATCCCCATATGCTGCCGTAGTGACAAAAGAGACACGCAATTGGTCCACAGGTTTAGGAAGATGTGAAAGAAAAACCTGTTCAAGTTCTTTCGGAATTCCTTGAGAAGTTAGCAAAAGCTTTTTGTTCATAATGTAAATGTGCCAGTCGATTTTAAATATAGACCTTCTTAAAGGATAGGATATTATACCAAAATAACAGGATGCTCCCTGGGGGATTTGAACCCCCGTCGATAGAGTTCTTCTTTCATCTCAGATGTCAAATCTTTCGAAGTAAATCGAAAGTCTATCGTCCTCTCGGCACGGGTTGACCGGGCTAGACGAAGGGAGCCTAAAAGATAGTTCTCTTCAACAGTTTAAAAGTTTTCTATATTCCGATTAATTCTTTAGGTGAGTTAGTTAAAATCTTGGATCCTTCCTTTGTAACTAGTACAGTATCTTCTATCCTCACTCCACCTAGTTCAGGAATGTATACCCCAGGTTCAACAGTAACGACCATATTTTCTTTCAGAATGAAATCGGCTTGCGAGCTAAGATTTTTCCCATCATGTACAGATAACCCAACTTCGTGTCCTAACGAGTGAATAAACCTGCCTTTGAACCTTTTGTCGATTATTTTTCTTGCAAGTTTATCAACGTCTTTTCCCATATCTATTGCTTGTAATTGTGCATCTAAAACAGTGTCATAAATTTCTTTCATTTTTTTACTAGCTTTACCAAAAACAAATGTTCTCGAGATATCAGAAGCATATCTGTTGAATTCTGCCCCGAAATCGATAAGGATGAATTCGTTTTTCTTTATTTTTTGGTCTGTTGGTGTGTGGTGAGGTCTTGAAGAATTCTTACCGAATGCCACGATAGGTGGGAATGCAATATTTGTTGCACCGTTGTTGTACATTCTACCGATTAACCTTGTGGAAAGTATCTTTTCAGTAACATCACGCTCCTTTAAATAATCGACAAACTCAAAAGATGATAACGCCGATATTTTACATGCTTCGGATATACGCTTGATTTCTTCCTTGTCTTTTATCGACCTTGCTTTCGAGAAGGCATCCGACATATCTGTTATCTTCGCTTTCGTAAATTTGGATATATCCGAATATTGTTTGTATGACAGGTTGTTAGAATTTATCCCAAGGGTATTTACATCGGATAAAAGTTCTTTCAAATGCGATTCTCTTTCTTCTTTATTCTTGAATACAATAACTTCCAATTTTGTTTCCTTTCTCGCTATCGGCTCTTCCAATTCTGATGTAAGCAGATATCCTTTACCGTTTCTTTTTGCGATTATAAGACAACCCTCGAATGCACCTGATGTTATTCCACTGGTGTAAAAGAAATTCAAATCTACATTTGGATGCTGCCCATTCGCTATCAGTACCGCATCGACTTCTTTGCCAGAGTTGGAAAATATCTTCTTGATGCGTTCCTTCATAATAATGAATAGTTTGTTGACGAGTTAAAAAGAAGACTTGTATTGGTCATACATTTTGTCCACCGACCTTTTGTTGACACGCCTATGCCCTTTGAATCCACCGCCGAAAGCCTTTGGGATATGCATCAATTCATGGATCAATGTTTTTACCTTGTCGTCGAGGCTTAGCTTATCAAAATTCTCTGATATTATTTCGATGACATAATGTGCTTTGATGTCTAATCCTGCCTGGACGGCTTTGGATATTGTATGACATCTTGCAAGAATATGCTTGCTTTTGGAACCTGCACTCTTTATACAAGCTATGCGGGAGAGGTCGTGGCGTATATCCAGTTTATTAGAAATCTCTCTTACCAAATTTTCTATGTCCGGCGCTTTGTAATATTTTATCACGGGTATCAAGATAGTGGGCACGGAGAGATTTGAACTCTCGACCTTTCGGTTATCAGCCGATTAAGCTGCTATATGCTCCAGCCAGGCTAAGCTACGCGCCCATAGATTTATTAATTAATTAGAATTACTTAAGTTTTAATTGAGGGCCGATATATCAGTCCGGTAGATAGCTTCGTTCGCAACGAAGAAGCCAGGGGTTCAAATCCCCTTCGGTCCACTACCAATCAAACTCTTCTTTCATCTTATCCCAGTAATGTTCAACCCAGCCTTTGTTAATAAGCTCATAATGCTCTTCTGGTACATCTGTCTGCGTGAAAATAAGTTTAGTTCCTTTACCGGATTTTTTCAATTCAAATGTCGCTATAGAGTAATGTTCATCAGGCCAATCACTGCCATGCCATTTCTGGACAATCTTCTTATCTGTAATGAGTTTTACGTTAACTCCTTCTATATATCCGTCGTAAGCTGTGAACTTTCTGCCGGTATCTCGACTTATGTTGGCTTTAGCTCCTGTAAATTTAGAATGTTTCTTTGAATCCATTAATGCTTCATACACATCATGAGGGCTAGCTTTGAAAGTCACAGTTTGGCGTATAGTTTTTGTTTTCATAATATCATTTTGTAATGTCGTCCCATTTAACTTTTGAACGATCTATCCATGAGAATTTTTTCTGCAGGGATGACGTGTATAATTTTGTCCAGTCTATACCAGCTTTATCCAACCACGCCTTGTAAACTCTCGGATCAACATAACTTTTCAATGATGTGTTAAGATTGTATTCCTTTGTTTTCTTTGATAATTCTATATCAAGCTTCAATTTCTCAATTCTTTCCTTTAATTTCTCAACCCGTTTTTCTGTTTTTGGAGTTGTATTCAGCCATTTATTCAATTTTTCCTGTTTACGTGCAAGCATCTCGTCCCAGTTTTTCGGCGGTGTTTTTTTATGGTTGCATGTCACAGCAACTTCCAAGTTACCCATTTTTGCCTGATACAATCTTGAATAGTGTCCATCATTTGGTCGTATTTTTACATTCTTCAGATATGATACAAGAGTTTTTGTCGCGTGATAGGTTCTGAATACTTTTGCTGTCAGACCTTTGATGCATTTACCAAAGAATTGGTTGACATGGCGGGAATCTATGCCGTGGAAAACGAGATCGGTTCTGTTTTTGTTTCGCGTGAATTCTTTCATGTTCTTGACAAATGCGGGATCTGCATCGGAAATCTTAATTCTCTTTTCCCATCTCACGCTGTCTTTACCGAGGAAATCAAACTCTATATTATCAGGGTTGAATTTAACATGCTCAACACGCAATGTAGAAGCACCAACTGTATCTGCTTCGTCCTCATCTTTTTCATCACCTACCCTCATTACCAGCCTGTCAATTAGATAACATGCTGTCGCTATCTGTCTTGTTTTTTCGTCCTTTGATACAAGTCCTTCGTGGATGTGTTTTCTTATGATGTCCAACTTCTCGTCAATAGACATTGCCTTGTCGTATTTTTCCTTCTCTCTTTTCTGTCGTAGATGTGAACCTTCGCTAGGCCAGATATATTTCATCTTGTTAGCGAGTTTGTCTTCCCATGACGCCACCCACATAAAGTCGTTGCCATGTATAATTTTTTTCCAATTGCCAGAGGGTACAGGAGCATCCTTGCTCAAGTTAAGGATAATGTCTTCCAGATATACCCTTGGTTTCCATTTTCCTCTTAAAGGATGCTGACCGCGACCCATGAAAATTCCAGGAGGTTCAACCATCCAGTTTGCAATCTCTGCTTTCTTACCGTCTATTTCAACATGACTGTATTCCTCTTTCAGAGATTCTCTTACCTTTTTCCTTTCTGTCACAAGAGCTCTCTTTTCTTCCTTGGTTAGATT
>CAYXOT010000080.1:0-3802 GCA_964466985.1 uncultured archaeon | reverse complement strand
CTGAAGCACCCAGTTCAACTTCCCGCAGCTTTTCTTTGGCATGCACAATAGAATTGGCAACCTGAGGAACGATATATGCACCACTGTTGACTGCATGCTCTTCCAAACTTTCTATCTTATTTTTTAAGAGTTGTATGTCGGATCTTGAGTCGATACTTGCTTCCAACGTCCTCGCCTCGTTGTGCATTCTTTCTATTGTAGAGGATGGCATTCTGATTGATTCGGCCATTTGCCGCATATCAGACTCGGAAAGGCCTGCGTGGGATTTCATCCAATTCCTTCTTTGGACATTCGAATCGAACTTCTGATGCGTGCTCTTGTATCCCGTGACAAGTTTTCGCAACAAAGAGGACTTGAGTGTTTTCATCTAATCACTAAATTATTTTTTGTTCTGTCATACGTTAAAGTTATGGATTTGGACGACGAAACCTTGACTGCATCTGTTAACACCGAATAAGTCAAGCCGTGCATCGATGACCTCACTATCTTATTCTCTTCTTCTATCTCCAATATCAAAACGTTAATCGTGCCATCGGAAAGTCTGTATGTGGGCGTGCTGCCTGCTATTATTTTTTGGTCAATTTTAACCGATACTCTATCGCATGATTTGCAGGAGCTGACTGCCCTGATTGACGATGCGGATATCTGGCTCGCAGACAAGTTTGATGCTGAATCCAGTATGTCCTGCTTTATCAGGGTCGACTGGAACCTGAAGAGATTACCGGCCATTAGAAAAAACCCCAGTCCTATTGTAAAGAAGATTACAAACTGGAGTATAAGGGACGCGGCTTTCATATAAGTAAGATTTTAATTTTCTTCGTAATTAACGTTTTCCCGCCTGCCACCTGTTGCGTGCTCTCATCGAAAGTCACCTTCACTGTTTTTCCCGCGGATGACGCCAGCCCTGTTGGATCCCTTATCAAATCTATCCTGTAGCCTTGTGTCGGCGAGAACGGGTTGTCGTTCAGCTCCCTGAACCATATCTTGTATGTTATCACGAAATAGTCTGCCTGAGTCTGAGCTCTGACGCACACCACCGAAGAACTGTCCTGGCCCAATGTCCCGATTGAAGGCGATGGCGAATTAGGCGGCGATGCTCCTGTGCATTGCGCACCGGGAGTCAGGGATATGAATCCTATGCCAGTGGCGATGTTTGCTGTTTTGCTTGTAAAGGTGAATTCTATGGAATCCTCGCCCTCATTCAGAATCCACCCGCCATCCGCACCGGCTGTGAAAGCCCTTACGCCTCTGTCATTTGCAACGCTTTCTACCATTTTGGGCAGAGAGTTCTGGTTAGTTTGGGAAAACTGGGTGAGCGCTTTTTCTGTAATTGACGCCTCCTGTCTCTTTTGAATCAAAGGGGAGCCCCATATGTATGCGGTCGATGTCAAGCCTAGGGCTATTCCGACAATAAGCACTGCGGATATGACTGTGGATACGCCTTTTCTATGCATTGGAATCTTATAATAATTGTGTTTTGTTTCTTATCTTTGTAGCGGTCTTAGAATTGGTGGCCTGGGCAGAAGCGGCGACTTGAGCTTTTTTTCTATTGACTCCAACAAAGAAGATACATTCTCATCGTTCTCGATCATTTTCCTATTTGTCTGCACAAGCTCGTCCAACTTCTCTGTAAGTGGTTTGAATGCGTCCGGCGGGATTCCTGTTGACTCCTCGACAGCCGCGGCTTTGATGTAGGATATAAGCTCGTTCAGACCTCTGGCGACTTCGTCCAGCTTGGCGGGCAGCTTGGCTAGTTCAATCCGCAGTGCGTCACTTGATTTTGCCAGCTCATCGACAATCTCCTGATTCATTCTTATAATTGCAACAAGTTCGCGGAAGAATTCTCTTACATCAACACCGCCAGTAGTGTTTTCCAACTTGTCGATTCTTTTTTCCAATCTCCTTACAGGTGACAAAGGAACTAGCTCAAACTCTTCGTCTTCTCTGGTGGGCATGCTCACTTTATATTATTTGAAGAATGTGGAATAAAAGCTTTTGAACTGGAATTATTGGGAAGTTCTGATTTTGGTGATGTCTGACGTCAGACATTTAGTAACAAATGTTACATTAGCTCCCTTGAAAATGTAGTACGTACTACATCGACTTTGAAATCGAATTTGTTAACCTACATACACATTTAATTTAACCTGAGTAATCCCTCTCACAGACCATTATATTTCTAGAGTATAACCTACTTCTAGTCTGAACCGAGTTGCTGAAAATTCTGCTTTGTTGTTATAATTTACTTGATGAAACAATACTCTTTTTCTAGAAAATCTTCCTAATTTGCGCTCTGCTTCTTGCAACTTTTGGTCATTATATGAAAACACAGAAATTCTAGGTACAATTCCTTTTCTTTTTTGGATTTTAAATGCCTTTTCAGCAAATTTCATTCCATCCATTTTTCCATCGCCAAGTTCAAGGTCTGTTAATATTACATCATAACGTCCCTTTTCTAGTGCTTTAAGGGCACTTTCACAATCATGGAAAGTTCCTTGTTGTCCTTCCTGTTCCTTGAATCCGACTGCCATAATTCTACTATACCACTCTTCCGGGTGTTCATCGTCTATCACCATAATACTTAAATCTAAGGGTTTTGATTGCCCCCTTTTTACGAATGTGTCAAAATACCATGTTAAAAATGCGAATGAATGGAGGGGTGATATTACTCCATGACCCAAATCTACTGTATACGTGTCTTTATATGGCAGAGTGTTAATTTCTCTCGACGCAGTTGCCATTATTTCTTGCATTAATTGATGTAAAGGTGTTGACTTGTCTGGATCTGAAAGCATTAAACTGTTCAATTCGTCAAACATTCTATTATAGTCTTCTGCATTGTCATAAAAAGATCTCATATGGTGATTTTTAAATCTACCTTCAGCCACTACCCTTCTTATAAGGGTGTATACTTTTGATTGGTGTTCTGTCTGAGAACGAAATTGTCGCATTTCAGAAAGATACCAATTGCCAACTACAGGATAAGTTAGCAAACTTCTTTCACTATGAGGCAACTCGCATACAAAAGCCATATCTGTTGGGCTATCAGCTAAATTTTCCTCATGTTGTTGAAACCAGTCTTTGACAATCTTGTAATTATCTTTTCTTTCCCTATCCCTTTCTCTTAAATGATACAGGATGGGTTGTAGTCTTTCTTCTAACATGCAACTAAAAAGAAACTATAACCTTAAATTTAAATAAAAAATTTACTCCTCTCCGCCTTCGCCCATTCCAGGAGGCATACCAGAAGGCATCCCGCCCCTGCCAAGCTTGCTCGCTGTAATCACATCATCAATTCTCAATATCATCTCTGCAGCTTCTGAAGCGGATTTGATTGCCTGTGTTTTTACTTTCAAAGGTTCAATAACACCGCTATCAAAAGCGTCGACCACAACACCGTCAAATACACCGACACCATAAGAAGCTTTGCCTTGGTCGTGCGCGGCTCTCAATGCCACCAGTATATCAATAGGATCCAATCCTGCGTTCTCAGCCAAGCTTCGAGGAACTATTTCCATCGCATCGGCAAATGCCTTTATTGCTAACTGTTCCCGTCCTGAAAATTGTTCGGCGAATTTTCTCAATCTTTTTGCGACTTCTGCCTCTGGAGCTCCTGCCCCTGGAACAACCTTGCCGACTTCGACAGCTGATGCAACAGCACCGATAGCATCTTCCACGCTTCTGTCGACCTCATCAACGACATGATCTGTAGAGCCTCTAACTAAAAGCGTAACAGCCTTTGGATCCTTGCAATCCCTGATAAATGTCATTGATTCACCTGCAACTTTCTTCTCTTCAACAA
>CAYXOT010000079.1:0-3808 GCA_964466985.1 uncultured archaeon | reverse complement strand
GTGGGCCTTACTTTTCTCAATACGCGCTGCACTATAAGATTTACATTACATGCTATAAAACGAATGGTAAAGTTTGGGCTATCCAAAGATTATATAGAAAATACTGTCATGAAATATGGTAAAGAAATAAAGGAGGGTAAGACAAAGGTAAAATTTGTGTTCAGATCAAAAAGAGGCACGTGGATTGCGATATGCAATAAAACTGAAGACAGGTGTATCGTTATAACAATTGCGAGAACGCATTGAGGTAATATGTTGAATAAATGCTATAAGTGTGGGTCAGAAATGAAGGAAGTTGATACTTTTATTGCTATAAAGAACAATCGAATCAGAGCACATGCCTTTAAATGTGTTAAATGTGGAGAAGAAGAATTTAGTGGCAGGGAAGTTAACAGGATACAAAAAGTGACCGAGTCTCTTGGTATTTGGGGATATGGTTTGAAATTAAAAAGAAAGCTGCAGAAAATAGGGAAAACTACAGCGGTGTATATACCAAGGGACATTCAAAAGTATTTGCATCTTAAACCAAGGGAAGAAATTACTATTGGAGTTGAAGGCCGCAAAATAGTAATAGAACCTGTAAAAAGAAAGTAGCTGAATTATAATGAAAGCTAGAGTTCTGTGCAAATCACACGGCAGACTTGATATGGAGAAGATAATGATAAAGGGCGGCAGTCCTGTCTGCAACAAGTGTTTTTCTGTTCTGGAGTTTGCTGATGTGCGGCCGAGAAGTGTTTAAGTGATTTATGCGTATTTCCATTCAGTTATTTTTCAATAAGATATTCATTAAAATATTTAAACGGGTAGTTACTATTCTATTTCTGGTTGTAACTATCTTAAACTATTAATATCTTTCGATTCAATTAGTTATTGATGGCAACGCAATTAAGACCAGAACTACGTTCGTTATATGATACATCAACTCATTTCTTTGATAATGTTCAAAGGGGTCCAAGACCTTTAGCTGCTGATGAGTTAGCTTATATTGGAAGATTGAAAGACGACATAAGTCGATTGGAAGAGCAAGGTTTATCATTAAGAAGAGAGTTGCTTCCTGGTGTTATAGTAGACTCTCCTCTTGGTATTGGGGCTGGGATAGCTTATGGTAGTAAATTTTTAGACTTATACAGACAGCTTGGTTACGGACTTTTAACTCAGAAAACTGTCAGAGATGGATTTTGGAAAGGCAACCCAACGCCGCATATTGTTTACTTGGACGGGGGTAATTATGAAGACGGGTTCACATCAACCGGTGAACCAACTAGACTATGGGTATCAAATTCATTTGGTATTCATTGTTTTGGAATAGGCAACTGGGAACCTGACATTGGTCTGTTTGTAGCTGCTCATCCCGATACTCCTCTAATCGTTAGTGGAGTTGTGACACTGGGCACAGACAAGAATGAAATAATTAGACAGTATGCCGAAATAGGCAGAAGGGTAAAAAGAGTAGGCGCAGTCGTATATGAAATAAATGTTTCTTGTCCAAATGAAATGGAAGGACATTCAGGTGAAATTCAAGATGATGCTGGTCTTGTTAGGGAAATTGTACAAGAAACTAAACAACAATCAGGACTTCCTGTCTTAGTCAAGATAGGATACAGGCCACCAGAAGTTTTAGCCAAGTTTGTTAGACATGTTGGTGATGCAGCAGACGGAATTGTAGCGATAAACACAATGCCTGCAATTGTAAGAAATCATGATGGCAGCTATGCTTATGGTGATAGAAGACCGCGTGCAGGTGTGTCAGGCGATCCTTTGAAACCATATGCTGAAGAGGCTTTAGGAACGTTGGTAGAGTTAAGAGAACGTTTTGGTGATAATTATAGAATTATCAGCGTGGGTGGTGTGACGGAGCCTGTAGATGTTAAGAAAAGGCTTGATATGCATGCTGATGCTGTTGAATCTGCGGCCGCTGCAATGTCTTATCCTCCTTTCGGATTAGAAGCTAAGAAATATCTGTTGGAAGAAAAATTAAGAGAAAATTAGATTTTTAAAGATTATTTTTGTTCTGCTAGTTGTTTAAGATGCTGTTGCAATTCTGGATCCTGATACCTTTGTGTATTTTGTACGTAATCTACAATTGTTTCATATTCTTGTTGTGATAATCTATCTCTTAACCAACCTAAACCTTTTGATATAAATGGTATTAATGAGTGGAGCTTGTAACCTAGGACTTTTGCTCTTTCTGAACCACCTTGCTCTCTGTCAAGAAGAACCGCCACATCCTCTAAGGTAATTTTGGATATGCCCCTCCTTTGCTTTTCTTGATTAACTTGGCTTATTGCTAATAATTTGCTATCAAATCCTGTAACCAAGTCATCCACAATTGCTAATCTATCACCTTCATAAAACTCTCCCTCGACTAGTGCATGTTGACCATGTGATTGGATATATCTCTCTACATCCTCGGGTGTCCTGACATTGTCGGGCAGTCTCCTAGTATACAAAGCTGGTATTTCATGTAATAATGCGATACCATCAGCAATTGGTATACCGGCCATTGCAACTCCAACTATCCTATCTCTTCCATTTGGTTGGTACCCATTTTCTTTCAATAACATGCCCATCGCATTTCCTACTGATGCATATAGTTTAGGTGAGCTTGGCAAAAGACGGAGGTTGATATAATATGGACTCCACAATCCAGATGCTAATCTCCAACCGTCTGGTTTATTTCTGCGCCAAGTAAGAATCATTCCTTCCTCATATAGACCCTCAACGATTTGTTTCCCTAATTGTTCTCTTTCTTGTAATGAAACCATTTTATCCAACACTCAATGCTTCATCGGCAAATCTTTTTGCAGCTTCTTTCATAGTTCCTTCTCCTGGCCTATAAATCCCGCTACCAACAATTGCATAAGCAGGGAAGCCTTTACATGCTTCAAATGCAGAACGGATATCTCCACCTTGTCGTCCTATACCAGGCATACATAATCTAGGATTGTATTCTGCAAGCAACTCTACGTATGTTCTTATCGAATCTGGTCTATTTCCTGGAACGATGAAATGTTGTGCGCCATGCTGTGCACCAATTAAATACATTTTTTGAGGTGCGTCATCACGTATGAACCCACCTTCTTTTGCTAAGTATCCCTTGTGTGTCATTTCCCCACCAACAAGAGGAACTACGCCAGAACCTCCTACTTCTTTTAATGCTTTTACAAAAGCTTCTTCTGTTACAGGTCCGGATTCAGGGAAAATAATAGCGCCATCAACATCAGCTCTTAACATTAAACTGGCAAAAGGAACTCCCATTTCAGGTATATCTGTACTTGCTTTTTGATGATCATAAATTATTGTTTTATTTGTGTAATCTCTTATTTTTCTAACAACATTTGGCAGGCCATGTTCAAGTCCAAGTAAAAATCCTATTTTGTAACCTAATATACCATCTACACCAGAAATCTCATCAACTAATTTTAATAATTCGTCAAGCGCTTCAACATCAGCAGCTACTATTACCCCATGATTAGGTTTAAATAAATCCATTGATTTTATTTCACCAAAAAAGGATAAATACTTGCAAACAATTTCACAACATTTAAAAAGATTTTAGGCAATGCCCGAAATGCAGAAGCAAAGACCTGAACTTTCTTCCTTGGCTCGGTCTGATATACAAATGCAGAAAATGCGGATTGAGAACTCCTGTAGCGATTACTGAAAAGAAATGAATATGTCCCATATGGGACATCACAAATCATACCTACGGCGTAAACGGATATAACTTAACTCATGATGCTCTATTCAACTACAGTTTCGTATTTCTGGCTACCGCTTATTCCTCGACTGTACATTTCATGTGTAC
>CAYXOT010000078.1:0-3880 GCA_964466985.1 uncultured archaeon | reverse complement strand
ACTACGCTGAAGGTCTTAACTTCCGTGTTCAAATGGGAACGGGTGTTTCACCTTCGCTTTGGTCGTCAATAAAACTATACTGTAAGTGAATGCTTTTAAAGATTTAGTTAAGTAGTCTGTCTAATTCCTTCTGTTTTCTAGTTAGACAAAACCCTATCTCTGAGAATCTCTTAGCAGAGACGCTTAACTCAATTTGGGCACTTATCGAATCGTCGATTAAATTAACTTTTTTACGCGGTCTCATCCCGAATTTGATACCTAGATTTTTAAGCATTGATGACTCATCATGTAATAGATTATTTTGTGGAATCAAACCCAATTGGTATTTATCCAATTTAGCAGACGTTATATTAAAACCGCCATTCAATGTTCTTTCAAACTTCCAAGGCAGGTCATTAACTAAATCGTCATTTCTGAATCTCACATTCCTGCCTATGCGAACTTCACTGCTAGCCGTGTTCACCCAACCTTCATCTGAAAACGCATGTTTCAACCAAGTACGACAAAGTTCAGTGTCTTTCTGTATAAATTCTGGTACGTGAGGATTTGTTATAGACTTTCTACCAAATTTATCTACGAATTGTGTTAGAATCGATAATACACCAACATCTTCCACTATTGCATGCAAAATACCGTCATCACACCATGTCTTTATATTACTTGCTGGAAATTTCCTTGTCATCAGACTTTGAAAATGCTCAATAGCTTCAGTTTCCTTGTTTGTGAAATGAGCTTGACTAGGCGATATACTACCGTCTGAAAATAGATGAGCTAAAATAGCGGTAAAAGTGGAATCCTTATCTACATTTCTATTAATTTTAAAGATTTCTAGAACTTCCAATTCAACTGGCTTTTTGATTAATGTGCCAGATTTTATCTTTTCGATTTCCAAATCACTAGTTATAACAGTTTTCCACGGAAGCGTAATGAAGTCTGATACAGTTGCTACAAAAACCGAATCTTCAATCTTCATCTTAATCCTATCGCCAATCCTTGCTCCAAATTTGTTGCAGAACTCACTACTTGTATGAAATCTAGACTGAATGTTAACGAAATCTTTATTTCTATGCTTCGTTACTTTTCTATTTGACGTTACGGTTGTCTTCACAAACACCACTTAATGTATATAAACTGTTTGCCAGTTGAACTTTTCGGAGGGGTTCATTTCCCACATCTTTTGGGAAGGAGGTAAAGTAAGGTTTATTTTCATTATTACAAGCTGAAAACTGCTCAAAAGAGCCAGAAAATCTTTAAATTGTCTTTTACAATGAAGTCCCCGCTGTGAGATTCGAACTCACGACCTATCGCTTACTATACGAGCAGTTCCTGACTGATAAGCACATCAGTACTCTTCTACAGGCGACCGCTCTACCACTGAGCCAAGCGGGGTAATAGAATAGTAAATCGATGATATAAAAACCTTACTCAGCCTTCGCCAAAGCCTGCTTTGATATACTCATTCTCTTGACCTTGTGCCTGTCCAAGAAACCCATCTGAGCTTCTGGCAAATTCAAATGCCCGACAATATCAACAACAGGCCTGATTCTATATGTCACCACTCTCTCTTCACCAGATCTCATTGCACCAAGATTCCATCTCAATTCTGTACCATCTGCAACTCTCTTCGCCTTTGGTCTCACTGTATCAAACCTGTCAACAACCCTCGCAATCTGCGGCACAACATCAACAACTTCCACATCCTTGATTTCGTGCAATGCCCTGTTCTTCACTTCGAGCAAAACCACTATTTCCTTCCCTCTAGTTATTTCACCTTCATGCCTTACAGCTTTGCCAATTCTCGGCTTGGACAGCCATCTGTAAGCACCATACCCAATCCCGCCGATTATCCCAAGTGTCAGCCATATCCTCCATATAGCAATCCTGTAAGCCACCGTATACTGTCCTCCAGGTGCCAATGCCGGTACAGACCATGTATACACAACGCGATTGCCGGATGAATCTGTTGTTATCGGCTCTACATCTGGATCAAATAAACTCTGTGCAAATTTCGGAATTGATTCCGTTACAGTAAAAGCAGGCAATTCAACATTCCCTTCATTTTTAACTTTGATTGTTACAGACGAAAATAGAACATTATAACTGCTGAATTTTTTCGTGTATTCAGTTGGAGGTTGTGTAATTGTGTTAACTTGGAAATTAATTGATTTTGAATACTTCAACTGGTTGGACAGATCCCTTAGTTCAACTTCTATTGCATAGCTTCCAGGTGCAGCATACTTGTCAAGAGTGAAACTTTCAGAAACAGCAACAGAAGATTTGGCACCAATGGAGTCCAAGCTCTCATCGAATGTCTTCACCACCGCCGTGCCTTTTCTTACTGTTATTTTAAGGAAATTCTTCCCTGATAACCTATCCTCAAGGTTGAAAACATTAGCTTTTATTTTGACTTCTTCACCAGGGTTGAGGGTGTATTTTTCTAGTGACAGCTCTGGGATGTAAACAGAAATTATTCTCTGTACAGTTAGTATAACACTTTTTGTATCTAATATCATTTCGTCAGATGTGGATTTTACAGTTACATCAAATTTAACAGCTCCAGGCTCAGCGTCTATAGGCATGGAAAAAGTTAATTTTACTGTTTTTTCCTCGTAAGGTCCAAGGGTTAAAAGGAAGGC
This sequence comes from uncultured archaeon, assembly GCA_964466985.1. GTDB lineage: Archaea > Aenigmatarchaeota > Aenigmatarchaeia > CG10238-14 > SCSR01 > JACOWB01. The sequence continues at coordinate 1,244 of CAYXOT010000078.1, read as the reverse complement.
ACCCAGGTTAGCACTTATTTTCTCAAACTGCGTTGGGAATAGGGATAGTGTAAATGTGTCTGTTTTATCTTGCATATTTTTTACAGTCACGTCCACGCTTTGGGTTTCTGTTGTGTAGCCTGTAGTGCTGCTTGGTGCAGAAAGCTCAACATCTGCTGCAAGCGAGATAGACACACCTGTCAAAAGAACGACAACAAAGGTAGAAACCAAAAGCTTGTTCATAGATACTAATTGTATTTTCGTTTCTTTATATTTTAAACTTAAACTATTCGATTCTTGCATGTGAGTTGAAAGATTTAAAAAGGTCACTTGTGTAACTTTTACCATGAGTGACGAAGAGCCAGGCTTGATAGTCTTTCTCAATGGTACAAGTAGCTCTGGTAAAACGACCATAGGCAATGAGCTCACTAGAAGGCTATTCGGTTTTGAATATATGTCGATAGATGAATACTGGGGTCGTGACCAAACTTTAGCCGATCAGTTGCAACAAAAAAATGTCCAAGGTATTCTTGAAGCAACTACAAATGTTGTTTATGCGTTTCATAACTCGATTGCATTTAGAGCTGTAGCAGGACGCAATGTTATTGTAGACCATGTCCTTGAAAATAGTGAGTGGGCTGAGCATTGTGGAACTACTTTAGCACCTTACAAGATTTTATTAGTTGGGGTGTATTGTCCACCTGACATTGCAATAACAAGAGAAAGAGAACGTGGTGATAGGATAGAAGGGACAGCACACTACCAGTTTCCAATTGTTCACATGAACAAATCGTATGATATAACAGTTGATACTTCAGTTTTGTCACCTGAACAGTGTGCAGATCAAATAGTGTATGCAATTGAACGAGGACAGTATGCTATTAGAACTACTAGTGAAAAATTTGTCAAGTACTAACTATTCTTTCTTTTTCAGCTTGTCAATAATCTGGTTGACTATGGGTTTGAAAACCTCCTCTTTCGGTCCTATCTGGAACATGTAGGATATGTCATATTTTTTCTTGAATTGGTCGAGTGATGTCATGTATTCAAATTCTTTCAACTTCTTTTTTTCAGCTTTTTCTAGGGGATACCCCAACGTGACGATACCGACAGGTCTGAGTTCATTTGGTAATCCAAGAGCAGTTTTTACATCTTGCTCGTCAAAAGCTCTTATCCAGTTAGTTCCTAATCCAAGAAGTTGTGCTGTTATCATCATGATTGTTATACCACCTGCTGTGTCTTGTATTGAATATAAATATTTCCCT
>CAYXOT010000077.1:0-3905 GCA_964466985.1 uncultured archaeon | reverse complement strand
GCATACAAATTTCAAAAATAAATTAAGAAAAATAATAGAAAAGGATGAGTACTTTAAAAATAGTAAAGATTTTGCTTCTGAAATACAACGATTTGAAAATTTAGATTTTGTTATGAAATTTGAATCCGGAAGTGATGGTTTTGGAATTGTTGATGGAAATCTTTGGGGAGATAAAATTAATAAGCGTGCATTATTTCATGTAAGATGGGGTGGTAAAAACGCATTTGCCTTACTTAACAATGAAACCATAGACAAATTAAAGTCTTTATTCCATCAAGGCATAGGACATTTATTCGAAAAGGTATTTAAAACAAAAGCTGCTGTAGGTTGTCTAGTCAAGTAGGATTTGCCGGCATGTGATTTGCGTAACCTTTAATAGACACGTGTCTAATAATAGAAAATGCCTACTAGGGGTCCTAACATAGAAAAGATAGAATTAATCAGAAAAGCACTAAGAAAGAACTCGCAAGGATTATGGATAAGGGAGATATCAAGAAGAACCGGTTTAGATAAATCAACAGTCTCAATGTATTTAGCAAAGTATATGCAACATGAAATTGAAGATGCTTATCCGGATGTCAAGGGAGATATGATAAAGGTAGTGCGGTTAAAGAGGAGTAAAGATGGAAGAAGTTAGGTTGGATTTTTTAAGGTCAGATGGAAAGGAAGCTTTAGAAAAGATTCATAGTTACCTAAGGAAGGATATTATGAATCATATCACAAAGACTGATGAAGATTTTTTGAAAAGAATGCAAGACTACCAAAAAGCTGTTAGATTATACGAAAGGGGAATTGGTATTAGTAAAATTGCAAAAGCATTAAATTACCCGAAAGCTACAATTGAGAGTTGGGTGTATAGAGGGATGAAACCAGTTTATAAACACAAAATTACAAGAAAACTTGTTAAAAGACTTGAACAGGAAGGTAATCTGACACATACAGAAATCGCTAAAATTTTTGGAATGAAACCCAAGTCAGTTTATTATGGTTATCTGAAACCTAACAAGAAAACTGGAGAACAATTTATTCCTTCCGAAGATACAACAAATTTCATAAAAACATCTGAAAACCCACTAGAATTTTTAAACTATATTTGGAAGGAAACTTCACGTGAAAAAATAGAAAATTTTTCTAAATTCTGTGAATTTATTAAACTTAAAGAACATATACCTCCATTCAAATTGGCAAAAGAAATTGAAAAAAGTTATTCTACGATTTTTAAATGGCGTAAAAACATATCATTGCCGAATTTACTCAGATGGCTTGAAATCTACTTAAAACTTGAAAATCCCAAAGATAACCATGCATGGTTATTCCTCAACTTGGGTATTAATAATATTCCAACTGGTCAACCAATAGAAGTTCCTAAATATATTGGCAGTTGGAATGATGTAAAGGGTGTTATTAAACAATTAAATCCATTGGATAATGGACATCTAGTTAGAAGAATGGATAAAGAAGAATGTTTTGGTTTTATTTTAGGCGTGATTGTTGGTGACGCTGGAAAACATGGCCGAAATAAAGATTCTATCCATCTAGCATTTAGTAAAAGATACGACACAAATAAAGCATTAGGTGAATTCTTTTGTCAGTGTTTACATAAACTTGGATTTAGAGCTAATAGAATAAAAGACTACAAAAATAGTTACAAATGGGTATCACAAAGTTCTCCTTTCTTTAACTGGATATATACAGTTGCTTTAGGATTGAAAATCACAGAAACCACAACTTTCTATCCAATAAAAGCAAACTGGATTTTGAACTCACCAGAAAAGTTTGTTAAAAGATTTTTACAAGGTATGTTCGAATCTGATGGTTCTGTTAGTTATGAAAGTGGTATCACATGTGCATGTTTTCCCAATAATTACTTGATGGGAAATTTATTGAATTCTTTTGGTGTGAACCCGTACTTTATCCCAATTAAGAATGGAGAATTTAAATTACTGGAATTGGGTGGTATAAAACAACTCAAGAAGCTACATAATGTAATTTTTGTACCTGAATTAAAAACAATGAAATATAAGATAGTTGAAAAGATTTTGAACGCAAATAAAGTTAATGGCACTGGTGGAAGGCTCCCTTTAGAAATAAAAGGCAAGATAATTGATATGATAGGCAGAGATTATAAAACTTATAAAATCATAAAAAGAATACTTTTAGATGATAATTTCTACGTTAGTAGAAATACAATCGAGCATTACAGAAGAAAAATAAAAGGAGGTGACAAACAATAGCCAAGAAAGAAATGACAGAAAGGATTGTAGAGGTTATGAAGGATCCGAGTCGAATCCGCAACATTGCCACGAGCAGCCACGTCCATCATGGAATGTATAATATATACCCAAATAGACGACGCTGACTGATAACTTGATGGCAGGCGCAGATGGTTTTAAACCAGCGAAAGAATGATTGCGGAGGAAATGGCCGGTAAATATTTTAACTGAAAGCCATGGTGACTTGGTTTGATCCGGAAGAAAGAAAAAGAGAATTAACAGTCTATGGGGCAAATGTAAGCATGGTTCATGAGTTCGAAGGAATTGACTATCTCATTAACTTGGTTGATATTCATTTGAGCTAATGTTCAATGAACGACTAACTCCTGGCCACGTTGATAGGATACAAAATCCCAACAATTTGGTGGAGATGTGACCAGAGCAATGAGAGCAGTCGACGGTACCATTGTACTCATCGATCCTGTTGAAGGTATTATGCCTCAGACCGAGACTGATTAGACAATCCTTTTGTCAGTTAAAAGAACCTCGAAAGTATTGAGGCAGGCACTAAGGGAATATGTAAAGCCAGTATTATTTATCAATAAAGTAGACCGATTTATCCGTGAACTAAAGCTAACACCAGAACAAATGCAACAAAGATTCGAGGAAGTTATCCGCGATGTTAATTTTTACATACAAAAATATGCTCCAGAAGAATACAAACAGAAATGGTTAGTAAATGTTCTTGATGGTTCGGTCGCGATGGGGAGTGCAGTAAAAAGATGGGCGATATCAATTCCTTACATGAAAAAGACCGGAATCACTTTCAAAGATATAATTGATTTAACTCTATCAGAAAAGGAAGATGAGCTTGTAAAGAAAGCTCCTATGCACCAAGTTGTTCTCGATATGATAATTAAACATCTGCCGAATCCTATTGAAGCTCAGAAGTATAGAATTGAGAAAATCTGGAAGGGGGATCTGGATTCTGACGTCGGTAAAGATATGCTTGCATGCAATGCTGACGGGACACTCGCGATGATAATAACAAAGATGGTTCCCGACCCACATGTTGGATTTGTTGCTACTGGAAGAATATTCTCCGGGAAAATCTTCAAAGGAAAGGATGTTCAATTGCTTACGATGCATAAAACTGAAAAATTACAGCAGGTAGTTGTCTATAAAGGAATACAGAGAATTCCGGTTGATGAAATCCCTGCCGGTAATATTGTTGGTATTGTTGGCATACCAGATGCATTCACAGGTGAAACTGTTACCGATGTTGGAAAGACTATTGAACCATTCGAAGAGATCAAGCATTTGTTCGAACCTGTTGTCACAAAATCCATCGAGCCTAAGAATCCTATGGAATTGCCGAAGTTAGTTGATACTTTGAAAAGATTGGGGAGGGAAGATCCTACGCTAATAGTAAAAATCAATCAGGAAACTGGCGAATATCTTGTTTCTGGTTTGGGTGAGTTGCATTTAGAAATTAAAGTTGAACACAAACTTAGAGATTTGGGAATAGATGTTGAGATGTCAAAGCCTATTGTTGTTTATCGCGAGACGATTTTTGAAAAATCTCCTGAAATCGAAGGAAAGTCGCCGAACAAACACAACAAAATGGACATACAAGTCGAGCCATTGGAAGATGGGGTATATCAGGCGATGTTGGAAGGCGAACTACCAAGC
>CAYXOT010000076.1:0-3908 GCA_964466985.1 uncultured archaeon | reverse complement strand
TTGTTCCGGGTGAAACCTATTCCTTTGAGCTTACCGCAGAAGACCCCGGTTTTGGGGAAAATGAGTCATCTACAGGAGGGATGTTTATTTTTTTTAATCGCACAAATTCAAATTTTCCAAAATATACAATCTTTAACGGAACCGGATTTAATGAATCCCGAGGCTTTTTGCCAAGGAACATAACTTTGCTTAAGGGTGATGTTAGCTCGATGGTGTTACAAGCGTCTCCTACCCGATATGAATTTCTTGCAGTGATGTCAGTAAATATTTCAGCTACCAACAGTTCTGTTATTGCCATGGTCTGGAATGATACTGCTCAGGCATGGAACAATTTTATTAACTTAACAACCGCGCTTGGTGCCAGGAATAGTACCAGAATGTTTGATGCAGTGTATTATAAACTCCTGAACAATATCAGTGGGATTGATGAACAAGAAAATAACAGCGTTGCATTGGTTGTTTATGGCGATAATAGTGCAACGCCAGCGTATAATATCTGGAATGGGAGTGCATGGGAGTTTCCAGCGTTATCTGGAAAAAAACTTCTTCGCGAGTGTGACGCCCCTCTCAACGCTGCCAATCCCAACAGGACGAAATGGGTAGAGCTTGCAGCAGTTCCTGGCAATACCACGGTTTTCATGGCACAGCTTCAGGACAGAGGTAACATCTGTGCGCAGGTATGGAATGGCACAACATGGAATCATACAAAATCGATGAACTTACGACCTACTACTAATGCTGAAACCAAAGATTTTACTGTTGCTGTGGAGACCAATACATCAGATGCTATTGTTGTCTTTGAAAGTACCACTGCGGGGCAGCTGAGATATGCAGAGTTTAATTACAGTGGTAAGTGGGGTGGAAGAACCGCAGCATTCGGTGCAGATGTAGGGGTAATAAATGGATATCTGACATCAGCATCAGATCCTGTTTCTACGTCTGGCAGAATCCTTGTTGGCACGATCGAAAGAGGAACTGGTAGTGACCTCAACGTCTTCCAATGGAGCGGTACTGTTGTAGGAACAGCAGGTGGTGATGCTACAATTACATCGACCGGCGACGGGAGCCTTGCTATAACATTTGAAGGAACATCTGGACGAGGTCTGGTTGTCTATAATGACGCAACAAATGTGAATTTTCCCAGATTTATCGAATGCACAACTGCTGCAGATTGTCAAGCAGGAACATTCACAACTGTGGCTGATGTTGCAAGCGCCAATTGCGGTGAAGCTGCTTCTCCTGATTGGATCGAGTTAGATCCTGCTCCCGCCTCCCCCGAAGCACTTCTTGCAGTCTCTACTCAAACTACCCATCACAAATGTACAACCAAATTCGGAGGGAGTAACTTTTCTACTCCCTACATACAACACGGAAATGGGGTTGCAAATTCAGTGTCAAAAGATTTTGCTATAGCCTTTGAAAAATTTGTCCAGATTGACCGCGTGGATCTTACTCCAAATGCGACAGCTCAAACAGTGGATATAGGCGCAACCGCAGTTTATAGCATTGTTATGAATAACACGGGAAATTATCGTAGTAATTTTAATCTAACTGTTTTCAATGTTGGTGGGGCAGCGACAGCATCCCTTAATCAGACGCTTATTTCATTACCTGCAAGGACCAAGAAAGGTATACTTCTCAGCGTTTCAAATGCTGCAAGTGGGACATTCAATGTCACTATTTTTGTAAACTCTACGTTCAATAGTTCAGCATTGCATTCTATCAGTACATCGACAACATTTCCTGCAGCAGCGGGAGCAGCAGCTACCAATTTACCTACTGCATCAAATGTTAATATTACTCCGGTAAACATTACAAGAAGAACAACTGATGCAGCAGGGATGTGGAATTATTCAGATGTCGATGGGGATCCGGAAAACGGTTCAGTATGGACATGGTTTGTGAATAGAACAGAGGTATGGAGAGACCGTGACTTGGTTGCATATTGGCGGTTTGATACGAACTTTACTGATACAACAGGGCAACATCATGCTGGACAAAATACAACTGGCTATCAGCCTACGAACAGAAGCGGGATTATTAAGAATGGCTATGACTTTGATGGGACTGATGATTTTATTACAGCAAGAACTACCCCCGCGCTTAATATCACGAAAAATATCACTATTCTTGCATGGATCAGACCACGAGTGGTAACGTTTGGCGTGATTGCTTCCAAATTTAATGCTACAACCAATAGAGGCTATATCTTTGAGACGCTTAGAGCTGAGAACTTCAGATTCTTTTATCGCACTCATGGTGCAGGGACTGTTGTTTTTGATGTCGCAAGCAATGGCACACTGAAAAACAACACGTGGTATCATGTTGCCGGGACATATAACGGATCAGTTGCCAGAGTTTACCTTAATGGTATTTTATCGAACCAAGTAACTGCATCAGGCGCAATAGACGACGACGGCAGTCTGGATGTTAACATCAGTGCTTTAGGCAACGGAAGCCGTTTCTTTAATGGGATTCTTGATGAAATCAGGATTTATAATCGAACATTGACAGCACAGGAGATAGCAAACCTCTATAATATGATGGATTACGGGCAGTTAGATAAAGTAGGTGATGGTGAAGGCACTCCAGCACCAGACAAACCAGTATCATTATGGCATTTTGATGAAAACGGCGGACAAGTAAATGGCGGACAAATTATCAGCGATGCATTTGGAAACAATGACCTTAACGGGACATTGAACTTTACGAAAGATGGACAATACGGTTCTCCTGGTGGTTTCTTCTTTTTTGGCAACCAAACAATAGGCAAGAACGGCATACAAAATCTGAGCATTGTGAGTAACATTACTATCGAAGCATGGATTGCGCCGAATGCGTTGGGTAATGACGCATCAGCTAATGACACCATTTTTGCAGTCGGCGCAGCTAACAGCTCAGATTATGAATTATCGCTCTCAACAAATGGCTCAGCGATGTTCACCATTAACACAAACACAGCTACGACAAGCGTGTTTACACCAAGAGTCCCTCTTGGGAGACTGACACATATTACAGCGACATTTAATAATCGAAATTTAGTGATGTATATGAATGGAAGCGTTGTACGAAATATCTCGTTGCAAGGAGGCATCCAGGTAAGCAAAAACCCGATGATCCGTGTCGGCTCAAATACATCTGCTGCACGTTTCTATAATGGGAGCATTGACGACTTAGCGATTTACAACAAAGCGCTTACGCCAGATGAAATCAACCAATCCTTTCTCAGAAATTTCCCACTTTTTGGCTTGGATAGTTCTGCGTTTTCCCACTTTTCCAATCTGAGTTTCCAGATTCAGCCAAATGATGGTAATGATACCGGTTTTAACGCGACATTCCATGTCAATTTTACCACGAGTAATGTTTTACCAACTATCCCCAATTTGACTCGGCCAATGTACAATGAAACAACACAAACACGGAATCCCCTTTTTGAATGGAACGTCTCAACTGACCCGGATGACGAAAATGTCACGTATCAGATTCAGATTGCCAACGACTCTCGGTTTTTCGAAGTGAACCTTACCTTCAACATTACAAATCTTTTGCCAAACAATTTCACAAATGAAACCCCATATATTCAAACAGATTTTATGTATTTCTGGCGTGTCCGGGCATCCGACGGTACCGAATTTAGTCCATATTCTGATATTTTTAATTTTACTATAGAATCTGTAAACAGTATTTCTCTGCTTATTTCATCAATCTCATTTGTCGGGCTTGTTAATAATGGCACAAATGAAACAAGCGATAATAGTCCTATGCCATTTCTTCTCCAGAACGATGGGAATGTTTTTACTGACGTTACTGTTAATGGCAGCAATCTCTGGTTGAGTGCCAGCAATCCCAGCAGATTTTTCCAGTTTAAAATCAGGGAAAACGAGACAGATTCTTTTATTAACGCCACA
>CAYXOT010000075.1:0-3919 GCA_964466985.1 uncultured archaeon | reverse complement strand
TCCTGTGAACGTGAACCCGGGAGGAAGAGTTATGTTCAATTGAGTTATGTTCACACTGCCTATATTCTGGACAGTAAAATTAACCAGCTGGCTGCTTTGTCCGCCTTCTGCGTTGGTCGGGCTGGCCGAAGGGGTGAATGCCGCCGCCAAGGCGGTAGGAAGGATCATCAAGACGGCTGATGCAAATACCAGAACAAGTCCCTTTACCATTCAATCTCCTATAGATTCTATTTAAACTTGCTATAAAATAATGCTTTTAGCTTCGGATTCGATGAAGACAGATGGGCGGCATGATACAAGATGAATAGTTTGCCGAGTTCTGAGAAGAAGAAACTATTACTTTTTAAATTACATTTAAGATAAAGGGTAAAATGAGGGCTCTGAACAGATATAACATTCCGATAAGCATCAAGACAGCTTTGTTCATATCGATTTTAGTCAGTTCAATATCACTGTATTTTGTTTATGTTTTCTATACCGAGAACCAAGAACAGACCGAATTAATAAAATCACAGTCTTTGGAGATAGAAGACAAGACCGGGACGATAGAGAATCTACAGGTGAATGTTGACAACCTTACATCCACAGCGCATAAATTGCAAGTTGATGTCACAAATCTAAATGCCACAGTAGACAACCAGAAGAAAGAGATAGAATCCAACCAAAGGACGATTACCGAACTTACTGAAGATATCAACGATCTAGTAAGCGATATAAAGGGAAAGTCTGTTACCATCGATGATTTGAATGTAAAAATTACTGGCACCCAGCAGAAGCTGGAAGAACTGAAGCCTACCGTCAAAAACTATTATGTCATCGGAGTTACACCAACAGGAGAAGGAGTTGTAATACCAGTAGAAATAAAAGTTGTGAAAGGTTCTGGTTCGATTTTGGTTAATGTGAAAAATGTTGATTTAGGCCAGCAGGCTCAGGATTCTATAAGAACTTCTGCACTCACAGCCGGAAGTTTTAGCGGAATCAGCATCGCCAGCAAAGACACAACAGTCACATTTGTTTACGGGGGGACTGAAATAGCTACTATTGACGGTGGTTCTGGGGGAGCTGCATTAACTGTCAGTATATTAGCGGCATTAGAAAATAAAACCATGAATACAAAAGTCTTAATTACTGGCACGATAGAATCCAACCAGACTATAGGCAAAGTTGGTTCTGTGACGAATAAGGCTATTGCGGCAAAAGAGTTTGGAGCTACATCATTCCTTGTTCCTAAAGAGCAACTAGTAAGCGTTGAAGGCATAACGGTTGTCGAAGTGAGCACCTTATCAGAAGTCGCAAGCAGGGTTTTGGCATAGTTTTTAAATGGCAACTTTACTAGCGCCAGAATGTTCACGATGGCTTTCCGTACTCGGCTTTGGCTTCATCGGCTTTTATGACCACTCTCTGAAAATCTTGTCTCCAACCAAGCTCAAAAACAACCACGCCCCCAGACTTTAATGAACCCCTGTTATTTAATATAGTGACATTGCGTCCATCCACATAAGCCGTAAAATTGGCAATTTCTAATTGTCCAGTATTAGCTACGGTGACCAGCAGGTTTCCATCCGAGCCTGAGGACACCCCGATTATATCCATGCTATGCGCGAAATCTTTTATCACTGCGATGGCCTTGCCTGTTGTAGGTATAAAGCCTCCTATAATCGGCACATCTCCCAATTCAGGAAAAGACCCGACCAATAAATAACTCGCCAGGAATACAATCAAAACAAGCAGGGCGCCAAGCGTTATGTTTCCTATAATCCTGAATATCATGTACACGACAACCACTAGAAGAGCCACGCCGAAGAAAAATTCCAACACCATAAAGTTATTTCACCTTTAAAATTTAAATGAATAATAGATTTTAGATGAAATTTTCCATATTTAAAACTTTATCGGAAGGATTCAAAATTGCCAAGCAGAATCCAATAATATTTGTACCACCTTTAATTGCTGGGGTACTGAGTTTCTTTCTGCAGCTTAACACATTAAATTTACAAGTACCTAACTTTTCGTCTATTCTCTTAAACATTGTTGTGAATTTGATAAGTGTATTTCTATATGGCATGACCATTGTAATGGTCTATCATGTAACAACTAGAAAGCGAGTTTCTTTGGGTAGTACCGCTCAAATAGTTGCGAAGCGATTTATAGCATTATTCTTAGCGACAATTTTAATGGTCGTTGTGATTGGTGTGGGATATATGTTGTTAATAATCCCTGGTATTTTCTTAACTGTAAAATTATTTTTCTACGAATTTGCCATTCTGATTGATAATCCAAATGTTATTGGATCCCTGAAAAGAAGCTGGAGAGTTACGAAAGGTAATTGGTGGAGAATTGGAGGTCTACTTTCTTTAATGGGGTTGACTTATGTTCCGGTATCAATCCTAAATTTAGTATTATGGGTTTTTTCACCGGCAGGCCCCATTTTTATTACATCTTTACTATCATCACTGCTGACAGCATGGTATACAGCAACTTTAACAATAGCTTACCTGAGATTAAGGAAAAGATGAGTGCCCCCGACGGGATTTGAACCCGCAACTTCTTCCTTTACCCGTATTTAGGACGGAAGCACTCTAATTCCAGGTTGAGTTACAGGGGCAATAGTATGCTCTAAACTTAATTTTAAATAAGTAACTTATAATTGATGGTTATGGCAGACGGCTTGAATATACCTCAGCATATTGCTCTGATTCCAGACGGAAAGATCGGATAGGTCCCGTAGATAGGAGATGGGCACGTGCAAGAGGGTTACCAGCATGGCACGGGCACTGGGAAGCGGAAAAAGTTTTAGATAATTTTCTAAATTGGTGCTTGGAACTTAACGTGCATCAAGTGTCCATTTGGATAGGCTCTACAGAAAACTTGACTAAACGCCCAAAAAGAGAAGTCAAAGAATTGTACAAACTTTATTTTAAACTTCTAAGAAGATGGGGCGAAAAGAAATCAGTTCTTGACAGATACGAAATTAAAGTGAGATTCATTGGCGATTTGAATAAATTGCCGGCAAAGCTGTTGAAACTGATGGGAAAGATAATGCAAAAAACTGCAAAGTACCAGAAAAATCTACTTAATGTGTTGATTAACTATGGTGGAAAATTTGAACTAGTCGAAGTCTTTAAAAAACTAGCTGCAAAAATAGTCAAATCAGGAAAGATTGAGATAAAAGAAAAGGATATAGATCAAAACCTTTTGGTAAATTCACCCGTGGAACTAATAGTGCGTACGGGTGGTTATAGTAGGCTTTCTAATTTTATGTTATGGCAGTCTGCTTATGCAGAAATTTACATGACTAAGACACTTTTACCAGACTTCTCAAAACGAGAATTTATGAAAGCAATAAAATGGTATAGCTCTGTTAAAAGAAACTTCGGTGCTTAATTTGTACGATGCGATTGTTGTTGGCGGTGCTCTATCAGGAAGCAGAACTGCCGAATTGATAGCTAAAAATGGAAGAAAAGTTCTGTTAATAGAAGAGCATGAAAAGATAGGTTCGCCCTGCAAGTGCACAGGTCTGGTTAGTTGGAGAACACCTGATATTTTGAAAAAAATACCAAATCGATTGGTTGTGAACAAATTGGATAAAGGTAAATTTTATGCACCAGAGGGGACCAATTTTGATTTGAAATCCAAAAAATCAGCTTATGTCTTGGACAGAACCGGATTGGATAGATTTTTATTCGAGAAAGCTGTAAAAGTTGGTGCCGAAGTTAAGACAGAACACTTTGAGACCTTCCAATATAATAACGACCATATAGAAATCAAAACAAATAAGGGCGTGTACAAAACAAAAATCTTGATTGGTGCGGACGGAGCGAACTCCACAGTAGCGCAGAAAGCTAATTTGTCAATGCCTAAAAATATTTTTGTCGGTTTACAAACTACAGCTTCTGGTAATTTTGAGCAGTTTGCTGAG
>CAYXOT010000074.1:0-3963 GCA_964466985.1 uncultured archaeon | reverse complement strand
TCTGCGATAATCTCCAACAAGCTGACAAGTAAGCGTTATGAGTTGGAGATTTCTGAATGGGGAAACCCACTCTAGAGAAATCTGGAGTATTCTTAACTGAATTCATAGGTTAAGAAGGCGAACGACCGGAACTGAAACATCTAAGTACGGTCAGGAAAAGAAAGAAATTTCGATTCCCCGAGTAGCGGCGAGCGAAAAGGGAATAGTCTAAACCATATATATGTATAAGCCCGTGAGCGTTATATATATGGGGTCGAGGGAGCTTTTAGTATCTATTACGGTAGATACGTGTGGTTTATTTTATTACGATTGAACAAACTGGAAAGTTTGACCATAGGAAGTGATAGTCTTGTAAATCGAATAAAATAGATACATTAAAGATTTCCCGAGTATTATGGGACACGAGAAATCCTATAAGAATTTTGGAGGACCATCTCCGAAGACTAAATACTACCCAATAACCGATAGTGAACAAGTACCGCGAGGGAAAGGTGAAAAGAACTCCTGTTAGGAGAGTGAAATAGTATCTGAAACCATATGTTTACAAGCAGTGGAAGAGCGTTTGTCACTTCGGTGATAAGCTCGACCTCGTGCCTTTTGCATAATGAGTCAACGAGTTACTTCTATAAAGCAAGGTTAAGTCGAAACGATGGAGCCGAAGCGAAAGCGAGTCTTAAAAGGGCGATTAAGTTTTATGGAGTAGACCCGAAACCAAGTGATCTATCCATGGATAGAATGAAACCTCGATAATATCGAGGTGGAGGTTCGAACTCTAGCTAGTTGAAAATAGCAGGGATGATCTGTGGATAGGGGTGAAAGGCTAATCAAACTTGGAGATAGCTGGTACTCCTCGAAATATATTTAGGTATAGCCTCATATGTTTATCAATGGGGGTAGAGCTCTGATTAGGTTAGGGGTCTTAACAGATTACCAACCCTATTCAAACTTCGAATACCATTGATTTAGAATATGGGAGTCAGACGACGGGAGATAAGTTTCGTTGTCGAGAGGGAAAGAGCCCAGATCATCAGCTAAGGACCCAAAATGTACGCTCAGTGGAAAAGGAAGTAAAAACACTTTGACAGCCAGGAGGTTGGCTTAGAAGCAGCCATCCTTTAAAGAAAGCGTAATAGCTCACTGGTCAAGTGGTTTTGCGCCGAAAATTCAACGGGGCTAAGCGTACTTCCGAAGCTATGATTCCTTAATTTTTAAGGAAGGTAGAGGAGCATTCAATTCAGGTCGAAGTTTAACCGAGAGGATAGATGGACTGAATTGAAGAGATTATGTTGACATAAGTAAACGATAATGTGAATTAAAAATTCACACGCCGTAAGTCCAAGGTTTCCTGGGTAAAGTTAATCTTCCCAGGGTTAGTCGGTTCCTAAGTCGAGGCCGTTTGGAGTAGACGATGGATAACAGGTTAATATTCCTGTACTATGATACATATTTTGATCTAAGGGGTGACCGAGAAGGGTAAATCATTCTCCTGATGGAATAGGAGATTCAAGCAGGTAGAGGGTTTCTTTTGGCAAATCCGGAGAAACATTACCTCGAGATGTGATGAGGCGTTTAACCGCAAGGAGCGACGTAACTGATTGATCCCATGCTTGCAAGAAAACCCTCGTAGGGAGTATGTATTGTAACCGTACCGTAAACCGACACTGGTGGACGAGGAGAGAATCCTAAGGCGCTTGAGATAACTCTGGTTAAGGAACTTTGCAATCTAACACCGTAACTTCGGGATAAGGTGTGTCTTCAATCGTGAAGGGATTTACTTCCGTAAGCGAATGAGGATTGCAATAAAAAGGCTGAAGCGACTGTTTATTAAAAACACAGGGCTCTGCTAAGTCGTAAGACGATGTATAGGGTCTGACGCCTGCCCGGTGCTGGAAGGTTAAAAGGATCTGTCATTCCCCGCAAGGGGAAGAAGCAGTGAATTGAAGCCCCAGTAAACGGCGGCCGTAACTATAAATATCGTTGTAGTTACGTTAATAAATTTGGCTAAATGCTGGAAACTCCGTGTATCCTATGCTACTCGCTTTAAATAACAAGCAGTGACAATGCAGTGGGTGAACTAAGTAATTAGTGACGGACAATCAGCAGGAAAGGATTTCATTAATGTTTAATATAGACAAAATTCCTCTGAAGATTGGCTACTATTTTGCTGGTTTTACCGATGGAGAAGGTAGCTTTAATGTTGTTTTTAGGCCGAGAGATGATTATAAGAGTTCTTGGAAAATTTCTTTATGTTTTAATGTTTCTCAAAAAGATAAAGTAATTCTTGCATTGTTTAAGAGACACTTACAATGTGGAACATTAAGAAGCAGAGAAGATGGAATATGGTATTTCGAAGTAAATAACTTTAATGCAATTAGAGATAACGTAATTCCATTTTTTAAGAGATTCAATTTCTTATCTGCAAAAAAAAAGAGAGACTTTTCGAAATTCATGATCATTGCTCAAATGATTGAAAACAGCTATCATCAAACGGATGAGGGAATAAGGCAAATATTAAACATTAGAAGAGATATGAATGATGGTGGAAATAGAAAATATTCTGAAGAAGGAATCCTCCATTCATTAAAATCATAATGAAATAATCCTCAGAGACTATATGCCAAACACGATAACATAAAAATCCTTATGTTTTGTGAAGATAGAGTCCGATCTTTATAGCGATATAAAGTACAGAAAGATTCTGTAGGCTTTAAGTAAGTTATTCTTAAAGTATAACATTCATAAACGGTCCTAAGGTAGCGAAATTCCTTGTCGGGTAGATATACGGAAACTGCCCGAAATTAGTGAAGACACTAATTAAGTAAACTGGCTAATAACGGTGAAGCCCAATTTATTGGGTAATACCGTGGGAATCAATTTAACAAATTGAACTCGTAACGACTGATCCGAAAGGAAAGGTTTCATAAGTATATGGAACAATACGCCAGCTCTTACCAAAAAAAACGTATCACGGAGGTCAGTAAGAAAGGAGTATTTATGGATATATACTCGTATATTACTGGTTTTGTTGATGGAGAGGGATGCTTTTCAGTTTCATTTAGTAGAAGGCAAAAGATGAACTTTGGTATTGAAGTAAGACCGAGTTTTTCAGTGAGCCAACATAAAAGAAATTATGAAGTTATAACCTTCTTAGGTAAGCATTTTGATTGTGGTGGAATAAGATTTTCTCGAAATGATCAAAACTATAAATTTGAAGTTAGAAATTTAACGAAAATAATATCTAACATTATTCCTCATTTTGAAAAATTTCAACTTCTCACAAGCAAGAAAAATGACTTCCTTTTATTTCGTGAAATATGTTTTCTTATGAAAAGAAATCTTCATGTAAGTAAAGATGGACTAATAAAGATTATTGATCTTGCTTATAAAATGAATGAAAGTGGGAAAAGAAAATATACAAAAGATGAACTCCTAAAATACGTGGTAAGATGAAGGTATAGTCTGATCATTATGGTAACGTAATGTTAACTAAATGAAGTTCCGACCTGCACGAATGGCGTAACGACTTCAGCGCTGTCTCGACCAGAGACTCAGTGAAATTGTAATGACGGTGAAGATGCCGTCTACCCATGACGGGACGGAAAGACCCCGTGCACCTTTACTATAACTTGATATTGGATTTTGGGGTAGTTTGTGTAGGATAGGTGGGAGACTTTGAAGCCCTGGCGCTAGCTAGGGCGGAGTCAACGTTGAAATACCACCCTAATTATTCTGAAGTTCTAACTTAATCCCGTTATCCGGGATGAGGACAATGTCTGGTGGGTAGTTTGACTGGGGCGGTCGCCTCCTAAAGAGTAACGGAGGCGCGCAATGGTTCCCTCAGGCTGTTTGGAAATCAGCCGTCGAGTGCAAAGGCATAAGGGAGCTTAACTGTGACTCAAACAAGAGAAACAGGTGCGAAAGCAGGTCTTAGTGATCCGGTGGTTCTGTATGGAAGGGCCATCG
>CAYXOT010000073.1:0-4013 GCA_964466985.1 uncultured archaeon | reverse complement strand
TTTCTGGTCCTACGAGGATGTTGAAGACAGCATAAACAAAATCTTCGACGAAGACGAAAGGACAGAGATAGTTTCGTACCTGAAACAGAACGGCAAGACAAGAATCCTAAGGAGAGTGTACTGCTTCATAAACACAATGATGAAGACACTGGAGATTTACACAGGATCAGAGATGAAACTGAACGAAATAGTTTCCATGTTCGAAGATGTGCTGAAGACGAAATTCACTCGAGTAATACTGGACTCCAACAATCTGCAGAAAATTTACATCGAGCATTCAAACGAGCTGAAGCAGGTGATGTTCAAAAATGTAGAAGGGCTCTTCTACGAGATTCTTCGCGGGAAATATCTGGAGAACAACGAGAAGTTCAGGCATCAGATGGAGAAATTCCCTGAGAGTTTGCGTGTCATCAGTTTCCGTCCGAGGATCAAGTTTCTTAATGGGTACAACAAGTACCAAGTTACTTTGAATGGGGATAGAGGGACTATGAGGTTCTCTTCGCCCAATGAACAGTTTGATTTCAGACCTAGGATCGAGGTGAGGCAGCTCACTTTCTTGATTGCTGCCACCCTTGGTTTTCTTGGGTGATGGGAAATGCAAAAGAAAACCGAAGAAAGGTTAGAAAGAGAATTTCTAGTTTTACCCCTGCATCACATTGACACGAACATTTTACTTGAACCAGAGAATACAGAAAACGGGAGATTTTGTCAACGCTATCTACAGAAAGTGGGTTCTAAATACAGGGGATATGTGTCACTTCCAGTGCTCGGAGAAATATTAATGAATATCTTTTCATTAAAAACGCTTCATGAAAAATATGTTGCGTTGGATACTATCAATAGTTTACTATCTGTACGAAAAATAGACTTTTATACGCCAGGAAACATAGGCGACTATCTAAATAAAGTAAGAGGTTTAGATTCTCGAATAGAATCTACAGATGCACAGATATTTGTTTGTGGAGTTGAACATGGTGCTAAAACATTTGTGACCTTAGATTCTAAGCTAATTCACAACAAAAGACTGGAAGAAGAGTTTGACATCGAAATAAAACATCCTAGTGAGTTAATTTGAACTTTTAGCTTCCCTAGATTCTTTCATTTTCTCGAAAATTTTGAGTCTAGCGGCTTCTTTATACGCCTTTTTCAATCTTTTTTCTAACATTCCCATTTTTTTCCCAGTCATGTTTCTCACCAGTCTCTCAGTTTTACACCTTTATAATATTAATTATTTCCGATTTTGGTAATTTATACTTTAATTGGCCTGTTCTTCTTTTCGATTGAAGTTATTATTTTCTCTTTCATAAAATATATGAATGGCATTAACTATCAGTCATTCGTCTTGCCCCTGCAGTACATTTGTTAGAAAAGAATAAAAACACCCTTTCTATTAACTGTGATAATATTTTCGTTAGATTATTGTGATACGGCGATAAGATTCCAAGTACCACTTTACCGAATTTAGTCATAGTGATTTTCTTAAATCCGTCTTTTTCAATTATTCTTACCAACCCCAATTGTTCAAGTATTTTCAGACTTAGCTTTACAGTAGATAAAGGTATTTTTTCTTCTTTAGAAATCTTCTTGGAACTTGAAGTTATTGATCTAGATTTGTCTTTGCTGATAGCTCCTAATACCGCGAATTGCTTCTTAGTGAATCCTCTAACCAAAAGCTTTCCTAATTTTCTTTCTTGCAACTCGGATAATTGAAGCATTCAATCACAAGAAAATCGAATGGTTTTTACCAGTATTAAAAGATTAGGTCAGGTGTATCTGACTGCAACATATTTCTTGATTGCGTCTTATTCACAAACTATAAAGCATCTGTAGCTTAGAAGGTATGAGCAACCGGCTGTTAATCGGAAGGTCCCAAGTTCGAGTCTTGGCAGATGCGCTGGAAGAGATGAGCTGTGTTTCAGCTTGAAAGCGGTTGAGGCACCGAACCCAAACACTTTGTCTCGTAAAACAAGAGGGAAAGAAACCGCATCTTCCAACTTTTATTATATTGATTAAGAAGTGGGTCCGTCCAGAATCGAACTGGAGTTTCCGCCTGTCTCATAATGATTGTAAGGGCAGTGTCCTAACCACTAGACTACGAACCCGTATGATAAATAAAACTTTCACTATTTAAATTCTATTGATGAGGATAAGGGAATTGGAACAATCGGATTCGAAGGATATCTCATCTATTTCAAATATCCTTTCCAAATATTTTACTATTGCAGGTAGAAGAAACATTAGAAGGGCTTGTAAAGTTCAAAGCGGGTTCGTAGCAGTTGAGGAAAATATAGTAGGATTCCTTCTGTACAGAAAATGGAGATATACTGCTATAATAACATGGATGGGAGTTTTGCCAAAATATCAGAATAGAGGAATAGGTAAAAATCTATTGAAAACCCTTGAAAATAAACTAAGAAAATACGGCGTTAGAAAATTGAAAGTTTCTACTTTAGCGCCAACTATTAGATACAAACCATACGAGAAGACAAGAAAATTCTATCTTAAAAACGGGTTTCAGAAATACAGAACTGACAGGAAATTTTATCCGGATGGGTCAGACAGGCTCGTTCTCTTGAAACAGATTAAGAAATAAATTGTATTTTTGAAATTTTCAAGCATACCCAAAAAAAGATAAGGAAGTGATGGTGTATGGAGAAATCTTTTAATTGAATACATATCGTAGACACGTGTCCATGATATGAAACCATTCTGAGACAAATGTCTCAAAAAGAAAAAGCTGAAATAGAGAAATTCCAGTCAAAATCAGGCGTATTTTGTTTCTATTAACTTATACGAGATTTAGGTTACTTCCTTTTCAAAACATGTGGGAAATGAACCCCTCCGAAAGTCGGATATACTGTATTCACCAAATTAAAAGGTTGTGGTGAAAATGGAAGATGTTAAATTGGAACCCTCAGAAGATTTAGCTTATTGGGTAGGTGCTATGCAGACTGATGGTAGCCTTTGGAAGTACAATAGAAAAGAAAAAGATCATTTTGAATTTAGATTAGCGATGGGTGTAGCAACAAAATCTTTACCTATGCTTCAGAAAGTAGCTGAATTAAGTGCTAAAATTTTCAAAAGATATGGTAAGGCGTACAAACGATACAAGGAAGATCAATGGGATTACCATATACAAGTTAAACAATTGTTGTCTATATTTGATAGATTGGATATAAAGTTTGGAGACCCACCAAAACCACCTATATGGTGTTTAGAAACTCCTAGACTTTTCGGTGCATATCTTGCAGGTGTAATTGACGGAGACGGTACAGTAGGAATAAAAAGACCAAAGTACCCTCAATGTCTTATTCACATAATTGGCGGGTCTATACAAACAGATTTAGAAAAAGCAATAAGAGATGTCATGAAATGTTCAGTTTTTCAAATGGAACGTTATCAAAAACGTTTTATTAAAACATTAGGGCGTACTATTGAAGGTAAATGGTGGGATTTGGAATTCTGTGTATCTTCAAAAACAGCTAAATTTGTTTTGGACTATATACTACCTCATTTACAATTAGAATACAAAAAGAAAAAATTAGAAGACTTCATTCTTAAAAGGTACCCATCAATCGCAGAAAATTGATATAGCGAGTGGAAGATTTGAACTTACGGCCTTTAAAGGGTTTCC
The DNA here is from genome assembly GCA_964466985.1 of uncultured archaeon. Taxonomy (GTDB): domain Archaea; phylum Aenigmatarchaeota; class Aenigmatarchaeia; order CG10238-14; family SCSR01; genus JACOWB01. The sequence continues at coordinate 379 of CAYXOT010000073.1, read as the reverse complement.
GACCTCAAGGTCTCCCACAACCTATGAGCCTTGCGAGCATTCTGTTATTGACTCCAGGCTGCTCTAACTCGCTATCTTCTCTATTATCAACCTATCCTTAAATTATTTAAATGGCCTATCTAGTCTATGAAAATCCGCCACGACGTCCAAGCCCTTCTTTTCGACGAGATCAACGGCGAGAAAAAAATTTTTCTGATAAAGTTCTATGATCCAACGAAGAAGCTGGACACATGGAGACTGGTCAAAGGTGGCGTGGAAGAAGGCGAGACAGACGAGCAGGCTATGAAAAGGGAAATAATGGAAGAGGTCACACTTGAGAACGTGCAAGTTTTAGACAAGATTCACAATTACGAGTTCGACTTCAAGGACACCCATCATA
>CAYXOT010000072.1:0-4045 GCA_964466985.1 uncultured archaeon | reverse complement strand
GAGATAAGAAGCGAAAGTGATTTGGATGTGGAGAAATATGTCCAGCCAGTTGAACGCGAAAACATCTATGTAGAAATACCTGAGGAATTCAAGAAAACAAAGGTGTTGCTGGAAGAAGTTTTAAAGGACGATTTGCATTGGCTCAAGGAACACCACTACACTTTCACATACAAACCAACTAAGAAAATGCTTCTAGACACGCAGAGAAAAGTTATTGGGAGCTACATGCACGGTTCAAAGAATTTCGGTGCATTTTGGGCCATAATGAGAGTGGCCGGTGCTATAAAGATACTTCATGCCATTGAGCTGTTGGAAACCCAAGATATCGGGTTTTTGTATGACTTCCTTAAGAGACTTGAAAAGAGCAAGAAAAAAACAGATACACGATTATTCAAAGACCCAAGAATGAGAGAGGCTGTTAAACTCTCTGAAGAACTGTCCATCAGTAATGTGGAGCATCCAAAACTTGGAAAAGTCGTCGATGTTACAAAAAATCTGTTAGGGAAAAAACCTGATGCAAAGATTATTGTGTTTGCAAACTACCGTGCTACTGTTGATAAGATAAACGATTTGCTTAAACAAGCTGGAATAAAATCTGAAATTTTAATTGGCCAAGCTATAAAGGAGGGTAAAGGTCTGACGCAACAACAGCAGGTAGAAGTATTAAAAAGGTTCAATGAAGGGGTGTTTCCAGCACTTATTTGTTCCAGTATAGGCGAAGAGGGGCTGGATGTAAGAGAAGTGCATGCTGTAATATTTTACGACCAAGTTGCGACAGAAATTCGGAGGATACAAAGAGGTGGAAGAACAGGGAGGACTGTGCCAGGCAAAATAATACATCTAATTACAGCCGGGACAACAGACGAAGCGTATTATCATGCATCTATTAGGAAAGAGAAGAAAATGAAAGGGATGTTATACAAGATGAAAGAAAAGGGTATTAAGAGGAAAGGTAATCTGTTGGATTGGGTTTAAAATGGAAACACAAAGAATTCTGAAACCGTCGAATAAAGTTGTTATCATAGCCGATTACAGAGAAAAAGAAGTTATAGACAATTTGAAAAATCTTGGAGCCATTGTTAATGAAATTGATCTAAAAGTTGGCGATTTTGCATTTTCTAGTAATGGAGCCGTAGTAGAAAGAAAAACTCACAGTGATTTTATTTCTTCGATAATAGATGGTAGAATTTTCGAACAAGCGAAATACCTGAAAGAAAACTATGAAAGACCAGTAATAATTTTGGAGGGCTATTCTGACAGGAAAATTAATGAAAATGCATTGAAAGCTACTATTGCGAACCTTATAACTAAGTTCGGTGTATCCTTTCTGAACACAAAAAACTCATTGGACACAGCTAAGATGATATACTGGCTTGCAAAAAAAGAACAAGAGGATACGAACAAAACTTTAGGATTTAAGCAAGGCAAAAAACCAAAAGAAATGAAACGTTTACAAGAATTTGTTTTGTCAGGGATACCAGGAATTTCAAACGTGCTATCGAGAAGACTGCTAGAAACTTTTGAAAACCTAGAGCAAGTAGTTAACGCTTCAGAAATAGAGCTGTCAAAAGTGAAAGGTGTAGGTAAGAAACTTGCGAATAAAGTTAAAAAACTTTTGACAAATAAGTATAGTTAGTGGTGTTATCCTGAAAGCTGCCCTAATTGTTGGCCTAGATCCTGGTATAACGACAGGTATAGCTATTCTTGATTCCAACGGTAATATTTTGGACATTTACAGCAAGCGTGACATGACCAGAGCAGAAATAATCCAGCATATACTTAGATTTGGTAATCCTGTCATAGTATCAACTGACGTCAATGTCACGCCTAGTTCGGTTGAGAAGGTTGCAACCAAGTTGGGATGTGTTATTTATTCTCCTTATGCTCCTATCAGCCGCAGTGAAAAAAGAGAGTTGGCAAAAGATTATTGCCATTCTGTGAAAAATGATCACGAGATTGACGCCCTTTCAGCAGCGATTAAAGCATGGAAACATCACCGAACTTTATTTTCTAGAGTGGAGGATGCGCTGAAGGAATTTGGTCGGCAAGAAATTTTTGCAGGCATTATGCTGAAAATATTGAAAGATGAGAGCCCGAATATAGAAGATACTATTCGTGAATTTATTGAAAAAGAGAAGCAACCTATCGAATTGGAAAAGACATCCAAAGATGAGAATATACAAAGAGCGTTCATTGAAAAATTACAAAAGAAGCTTATAGAAAAACAGCAGCTGATTGACTCGTCAAAAAATCAGAATACTCTACTCAGTAAAGCCTTGAATGAAACAAGAAAGGAAATAAGCAGATTGGAAGAAAGCAGACTCAAGATTGATCGAACTGAAGACTATCAAGAATTGGAAAACTCGCTTGATTATCTTAAAAAGCTCAGAAGAATAGAAAGCAAAGGTTATTATCCTGTTATTGAATTTGAGAAGATAGACCTAGATTTAATTGAACAAATAAACGATGGTATCGACTTGGATGGTAGAGTTGTCTTAGTGGACCAAAAAGAGAATCTCAACTTGCTGAATGATAGAAACGTAAAATGCTTGCTTACATTAGATGAAATAGGTTCTGGGATTGAAAATTTAGAATTCCCTGTGGTTCAAATCGATAGTAACACGTTAGAAACCTTTGATGATATTAAAGCGGTAAAAATAGATTATATAGAAAAGGAACTTGCTGGTGCGAAAAGGTCTGGATTGATTGGATGGTTAAAAGGCTACAGAAAAAGGAGAGACTAACTAATAGACTTGCCTCTGTGTTAATTTTTTTAGTTACATTCAACTTGCTTGCAATCCCATTGTATATTGCAATATACGCCAATCTCTCATTCGAGCCTTTGAAAGAATTGAATGCCAGGATAGTTTCTGCTACGCTAGATTTTTTCGGCTATGATTCATATTCAGACGGTTCCACAGTCAATTTAGTATCAGACGGTGTCTTGCAGAAAATAGACATCTCGTGGGATTCCACTGGCTGGAAAAGCATGTATGCGATAGGCGCATTAATTCTAGCCACTCCCATTTCAAAAATTTCAAGAAAAATAAAGTTTGCTGTTATTGGGATAGCTATAATCTTTCTTATAAACTATCTTCGCATAAGCTCTACTATTCTAATTTCAGCTAATTTCGGCTTTAATCTGTTTGATATAATCCACACAGTACTATGGAGAGAAGGTCTTATTCTGGCTGTAGTTGGTGTCTGGCTTGTATGGATGAGAATGGAAAAGTATAAGATAGGGAAAATCAAATAAAATTTAGGTGGCTACTTGATCAAAGAGGACTTTTCCTTGAAAAAAGATGTTCTGCAGATACAGAAAAAGATAGCTGATTTAGAGCTGGGTGCTACAGAACTGAAAGAAACATTGACCAAATTTGACACAGCTGTTCTTGATGACATCAAGCAGAGGGTAGAAGATGTTGAAGATTTGACAATGGTTGAGAATGCTGCGGTTATAGAACTTAAGAATATGCTGCAGGGAACCAAACCCGAACAACCACAAGAGACTGTCTCGCCCCAGCTCGAAGAAAGATTAAATGCCCTGGAGCAGAAAATATCTGGCATCACAGTTCCGAATGTTGAGGAGATTAAAAGTTCTATTACAGCTTCTTTACCAGCTACACCTACAGTCGATACATCAAAATTAGACGAGGCCATTAATGAAATCAGAAATCGTTTTGATTCCTTGCAAACGGATTTAAACAGCAAGATTAGCAACTTCGAAGAAAGATTATCGCAAATGAAAAATACTCTCACATACTTACCCGATTTGACTACATTGAAAGAAGATTTGAAAAAAGAAGTATTGTCATCAATGCCTGATTACGAGCTAGTTCGTTCTGATATGCAGAGTATAATAGAAATGCTGAAGTCTGAGTTGGATGTAGAAAAAGAGAAAGTCGAAGCTACTTTGCAAATAGTTAAGAGTCAACTTGAGAAGCCTCTGCCAGAGAGGGCAGTTGAAGAACTGGAAAAAATAAGAAATGATTGGTTAGTGAATAATGCAAAAGTAGAGGCTGTTGAAAAGTTTGTTGAGAATTTC
>CAYXOT010000071.1:0-4085 GCA_964466985.1 uncultured archaeon | reverse complement strand
CCTGAAAGGAAAACTCAAAGTTGTCGGCACTAGAGTTAAAAATGGGGGTCGGCGAGGCTCGTATTTTGTTGTATCTTATAAGTAGTTAAAATAGAAAGCTTTAAATATGAGTGGATTATAAAGTTGTATATATGGCAGAAGAACCAAGAGTTAGAATACTATCAACGAGAACTGTACCATTTAACCCAATCAGACCTATCTATTTTATGCACACTCCTGATGTAACACCAGAAGAAAAACAGCTTGCTATAGCAACTTTGGAAGAAATTCTTGATATTGCAAAAGTAAGTGGAGAAATTCCAGTAGTGGATTTTGGTGTTTGGAGACAGTCAAATTTTAGAAATTCTGATGGTCAACTTGTTCCACATATGAGTGTTGATTGGTATGTTAATAAATGGTTAAATCAACAGAGAAGACAAGTTAATGTAAGTGAAGGTGCAACACAACTTCTTTTTGACCCATGGAATGAAAAACAACCACACTATGATGTGATATTGACTGCACAAGATTTATACACACCTGATACAAATTTTGTAGTTGGTGTTGCACATAAAAGAAGAGGAACAATTACTTCTGTAAAAAGATTTAGAGATATTAAATACAAACGAATGGAAAGAGAAACCAAGAAGCAAGAATTATTTCATGAAGTTGGACATGTCTTTGGTTTGCCTAATGAAAGTAGAGGTTTTGACCTTGAATATAGTTTAGGAGCGCATTGTACTAACAATTGTGCTATAAGACAAGGACTTTATGTTCCTCGTGATTGGGTAAATTTTGTGAATGATAGACAAAGAACTGGACAAGTTTATTGTGACCCATGTACAAAAGATTTGAGAGCTTACTTTAGAAAATAATTTCCGAGCCGACCCCCTAATAATAAATAGTGCCGACAATTGAACATAACAGGCTTTTAACGAATATGGCATTATTTGTGGGATTAGAGGCTAGTAGATGCAAAATTTGAATAACGACTCTAGAAATTTTTCTCATTTACCTCTCAGTTCTGGTTAATAAGATATAACCTGGAGATTGCATTTATTATTCAATGACTTATGCCCCTGTGGATATCGAAGTGGCTGTCAAAAGGGAATGCAGAAGGCGGCGATACAGCGAAAGAACCGTGAAGACTTACATTTACTGCATAAATCGCTTTCTGAAATTCGCAGATAAGACGATAGACAGGATAAGCAAGAAAGATGTCCGCATGTATCTAGAACATCTCTCCGAAAATGGGATGGCTGGCAACACGATGAACGTGTATCATATGGCTATCAGGTTCCTTTTTGAGGATGTTCTTGATAAGAGGATTTGGATTGACATCAGATATAGTAAGGTCCCTGAAAAGATACCTATTGTGTTAACCAGAGAAGCAGTGAAGAAGCTATTCAGTGTGATTGACAACCCAAAACATAGATTAATGATGCAGTTGCTGTATTCTGCTGGGCTACGAGTTAGTGAACTAATAAACATGCGTATCAGTGATATTGAACTGGATAAAAATTATGGTTGGGTGCGCGGTGGTAAGGGCAATAAGGACAGGCTGTTTATTGTCGCAGACTCCTTGAAAGACGAGCTCCGTAAATTCATGGGCTCAAGAAAGACTGAGTGGTTATTCAACAGTGAGAGGGGAGGAAAATATAATATGAGAAGCCTACAAGAGATTATTAAGAAAGCGGCTAAGGAAGCTGGAATAAAGAATAAAGTTTCTCCACATACATTGCGCCACAGTTTCGCCACGCATTTGATAGAAGACGGCTATTCTGTTACAGAGGTCCAGTCACTTCTAGGGCATAAAAGTCCTGAGACAACTTTCATTTATTTGCATACAGCATCTCCGAGTATGACCAAGATGAAAAGCCCTATTGACAACCTGTGACTTTTATTCCTTTAACATCAAATTACAACTGTGGAGACGCATAATCTCGGTACTGTCGGCTTGGGCCACTGGGTTAAGCGGTTGCATAAAGTTCTCAAGCAACACCAAGAGATAAAGCTGGTGAAAACTGTTGGTACACGAACTTTTGATGACAAAAAGGAAGAACTTGAGGAATACGGTATATCCGAAGACAGATATTATAGGATTGGTGCTGGTGACCCCTTACCAGATAGCTTTTTTCAAGATTTGGATATAGTCCACATAGCCAGCCCGAACCAGTTTCATAAATCCCAGACGATCCAATCCCTGGAGAACGGCAAGGTTACTGTCACCGAAAAGACTTTCGCCACCAACAGACAAGACTTCAACGAAGTTCTGAAATTCATCCGCGACAACAAGTTCGAAAACAGGGTTGCTGTGCACTTGCATTACCTCTCAAAGGCTCTTACAGAAGAACTAAGAAAAAGATTGCCTCGGCTAATAGAAAACTATGGCAGGATAACCGGCATATCCGCCACATTCTTTGAAAAGTTTAATGAGGAAGACGCAAGGAGGACTTGGCTGTTCAAACCCGAAAATGGGGGGATATTTCTGGACTGGATACATCCTGTCGAGGTCGCATCGCATGTTTTGAAGCCGGATAAAATGAAGCTTGTAAACGCCAAAACCTTCTTGATTCAGCCTTTGTATGACATGGTTAACCCAAGTGCTGTGGAAGCCGAATTCAAATTAAGCGGCGAAAATTTCAAAGAAGACTCTGCATTGGTTGTCAGAATCGGCAAAGGGTTTGAACTGGATCACAAAAAGTTCAGAATAAAGTTCGAGGATGCCACTGTTGATTTGAACTATCTAAACACAGAGGAAGAACTCGCCAGCGGCAAGAGAGGGGACATTGAAATTTTCAATAACGGGCACCACAAAATCACTCCGCAGGGCCCGCTCTCTTACGAGATTATGGTGAAAGAGATGATGAGGATGTTGAGAGGTGGTTCGCCCAGTTTGACTTTGGAGGATACAGAAAAGTTCTACGTGCCTGTTTGGGACTTCCAGGAATTCGCAAAGGGGCTGCAATTGATAAAGGACAGGGGAGGAATAAGAAAATTTGTTGAGGATGGCCTGTCCAATGAAAATTGAAGATATGTAAAACGTTTTGCATTACATGCCTGACCGTGTAACATTCAACACAACAGGTTGTATTTGAAAATTTTATTGAACACAATTTTAAATTGCGAATTTTACAAGCAATTGTTTTTTTAGAAGTATATGTTAGAGTACAATAATCGCTTTATAAATAAGAATGAAATAAACTTTTACTCGCTCAATCTCGTTTAATCTTGGTTTGCTCTCGTAAAGCAATCCTTGTGTAACCCTCGTAAAGTCACACTTGATTATTGAAATCTCGTTCTCGTAAAAATAAATTGGAAACCTCTTATAAAGGGTTTTCGATGAAGCAAAATATATTTTGCAAAAGATAGGAGGAATAAAATGGAATCAATTGTTCGAAACGCGATAGGAAAATCAGTCGGTGCTGACGAATCTATACAGAATAGATTCAGATTGGAATCGACATCAGGCGCAACATTCAGCAATGTTGACTACTACAAGCTTGCCGAACAGGAGTTTGGATTCTCAGTGAAGAAAGCCAAGGTAACCGTCATTGGTTGCGGAGGCGCTGGACAGAACGCTGTAACACGATTAACAGAAATGGGAGTCGAAGGCGCGCAGACTGTTTCATGCAACACAGATGCCAAACACTTGGCAGTAGGCAAGGCTGACAAGAAGATTCTCATCGGAAGGGAATTGACAAGAGGACTAGGAGCTGGAGGCATTCCAGAAGTAGGAAAGAAAGCTGCAGAGGAGTCAAGGAACGAAATCAAGGAAGCTCTCGACGGTTCTGACCTAGTATTTGCCGTCGCAGGTCTGGGAAAAGGAACTGGAACAGGAAGTGCCCCGATAGCTTGTGAAGTGGCAAAGTCGATGGGAGCAATTGTGATCGCTGTAGTTACAATGCCTTTCAAGCTCGAAGGAGCCAGAATCAGCAAAGCTGAAGAAGGTCTGGCGTCTTTGAGACAGGTGTGCGACACTGCGATTGTAATAGAGAACGACAAGCTTCTCAAGTTTGCAGGCAACATGTCAATCCAAAATGCATTTGCGGTTGCAGACGAGCTCATAGCAAGCATGGTAAAGGGAATCACAGAGACTATCACAC
>CAYXOT010000070.1:0-4101 GCA_964466985.1 uncultured archaeon | reverse complement strand
TAAAGGGGTTGGAGAATGACAAATGCGTTTTGCACGTAATAATGCAGTCTGATGACATGGTGCCACCTGGATTTACAAGGGAGAACTTCTACATGGACTGCCCGATTTCGAATTATGCTCTTGGTGTCAGAGGACCTGAGGATATTATTCCAAATTGTGAAGGACCGATGGCGAAATTTGCTAAACAGTTTGGTGGCGCAGCTGAGGTAAGCGGTGGTGGTGATGAGTTTCAGGAGATTATAGAAAAAGAAGGAGGACCTGGTGGGTGTAAGAGTGAAAAAGAATGCGCAACATATTGCTTGGATAACTATGATGAATGCAAGAAGTGGATAAAAGAACATCCTGCAGTCGGACCCATACCATCAAGAGAGGAATTGAGAAGGTACGCATCTGGTGAAGATATTGAAATACGTGAAGAATTTAGAGAACAAAGAGGTGTGCGTGGATTTTCTGGACCAGGTGGGTGTCAAGGACCGCAGGAATGCGACAGATTCTGCAGGAGCAATCCTGATGAATGCATGAGATGGTGCGAAGAAAATCCTGACATATGCCCGCAGGGAAAAATCCAAGGACCAACAAGCAGGCCGTCAGAATTTCAAGAAGAATTTAGACGCGGTGAACCACAGCCCGGGCAACCAAGGCAAATACAACCCGGGCCTGTTTCACGCACGCCAGAAAATGTGCAGGCATGCGTTGGATGTTTGAACAATGGCATATGTGATATTGGTGAATGCAGTGAGTGTGGTGATTGTTTGAAAGGCACTCGTACTATAACTGGTGAAATATCAAGAGCGAGGTGATGTGGTGAATAAAAATTTGGTGATGGTGGGGTTGGCAGCTGTGATTGTTGCTCTGGCTGTAGCTTTCCTGTTCTCCAACGGAATTATCAAGTTGCCGGAAAGTTCCAAGTACAAAAGTTCGGAAGAAGTTACGGGAGCGACAGTTGACATCGGCAGCGGCGTGGAAAATGTTGGATCAACTCTCGAAGAGATTGACAGAAGCCTGGGTTAATTCAATTCCTTTCGATTTTGTCCAGCTCTTTGTTTACCAGTCTGTCGACTCTTGCAATTTTCGGATTCTCGCGCGGTAAATGTGAATATTTTACGCTTTTGAAGCTCTTCTCCAGGTCTTTGACCTTGGAATATAATTCCCTTATGTGCTTCTTTCTGACTTTATCCTTGCCGTTCAACTGGTCAATCATGAATTCGCTGTCGGAAAAGCAGGATATGTCACCTGTGCAATATGCAGAAGCTTTTTCCATGGCTCTAATCAACGCTGTATACTCTGCGACATTGTTGGTCGCCTTGCCGATAAATTTGCTACGCTTGAATAAAACAAGACCCTTTTCATCTTCTATGATAAAAGCGTATGCCGCATTTCCAGGGTTGCCCCGGGATCCGCCGTCTGTGCATATGCTTAGCGATGGGTGAGATTTTTTTGCAGCCATAAACGAGCCTATTTTTATTTTTGATAATCTACTATTAATTATGGGATTCGTCAAGTTATTTGGATGGGTTCTTTTGGTGGCAGGCATAGGGACTATGGCATCGCCTTTGATTTCCGGCGCCACAGGATTTGCCATTGCAAACCTCAGTCCTAATTTGCCGCAGCCAGGCATGTCGTTTTCTATGACGACATTCGTCATCGGCGGTTTGCTGGCTTTGGTGGGATTACTCATCGTAAGGCCTGAGAAGAAGTCTATAGTCGAGAATCTGTAAACTATATTTAAAAGGAAAACCAAATTTTTAGAAATGAGGCTGAAGGGATAATGACGCGGATAATAGGGATTGTTTCAGGAAAGGGCGGTGTGGGCAAGTCAACTGTAGCTGTTAATCTTGCACTTGCGCTTAGAAAATTCAAGAAAAGCGTTACATTGGTTGACTGCAACTTGTCGACTCCTCATTTGAGCTATTATCTCGGCGCAAACGATTACATAGGCACGATAAACGATGTTCTTCGCGAGAGGATGGACATCCAGTCCGCGCTATACAACTACAACGGTATGAAGTATCTGCCTGCTTCTGTCAAGTTTGAGGATTTGATTGGGGTCGAGCTGACGAAATTCAAAAAGCATCTTTCAAAGCTGGAAAAGAACACAGATTTCATTATACTGGACGCCGCGCCTGGATTGGGCAAGGAGGCGTTGTTTGTTCTTGACGCGAGCAAGGAAATTATATTTGTTGCATCGCCTTTTGTGCCTATGATTGGCGATGTGATAAGATGCAGGGAAGTTTTGAAACAGTTTGGTGAAAAAAAGATGAGCCTTGTCCTCAACATGGTCACATACGGAACCCATGAGCTGAAGAAGGAAGTTGTTGAGGATGTTACTGGACTGCCTATACTGGGCGAGATACCTTACGACAGCAAGATCATGGAAAGTTTGGTCATGAGATATCCGTTGCTGGAGTACAAGCCCGACAGCCTGTCAAGCATCAACTTTATGAGGGTAGCTTCGCTTCTTGCCGAAAAAGATTATGAGATGCCTGTGAAAGTGAAATTGCACAAGTGGTTCACGAATGTGAAGAACGTACTGATGCCGAACAACATAAGGATGTCCGACAAAGCCGAGGACATAAAGAAAGAGCTTCTGAGCAACTTTTAATTTCTGGAATTTAATCTCATTTATGGGATTTTTCCGCGGATTGGGCAAGCTCACAGGAAGCATTGCCTTTACGACGTTTCTCGTTCTTGCGATTCTGCTGATCGAGATGGTTGATTTTACTAGTTATGATAATTTCAAGCCACTCGCCGGCGATATTTTTGAAGGCCGGCTGTTCTCTGCTGTCAGTGACAGCGATTTGGACGACCTGCGGAACTTTCTGCTGTTCCAATGCTCGGGACGCGATATGGTAAGCGTGCCCCTTCTCGGCGGGCAGCCTGTAGTGTTGAACTGCAATGATGTCAGGAATTCTGATAAAACGCAACTGAAGAGCCTAATAACAACAGCCGTGGTGGATACCGCATATTACAAAGATTTCAGCTGCTCTTTCATAGACTGCGTTATGAAAGGTGATCCTGAGAATTTATCGGTTGTTGTGTCCAGTGAAGGAAATGAGTTCTATAAAAGCTTGCAGACGTATGCGTGGATGGGAACTGTTCTCGGACTTGCGCTTCTGGTTCTGTCGACTGAAACATGGGATGGAAGATTGAAAGGCGCTGGCTTCAATCTGGTTTTTGTGGGGTTGCCTTTCCTGTTTGTAGGATATTTCCAGTCTTCGCTCACATCCCTAATACCCCCAGAACTGGAAGCTGCTGCGAACCCGATAATAGAAAGTTTGATGTCATCGCTGAAAGACAAGTTCATGATTGTCTTGGGAATTGGAGTCGCTTCGGTTGCAGCCGGATATGCTTTAGGATTTTATCTTTCAAGAAAAAAGAAAAAATAATCACCCGATGTAGTTGATTTCTTTCTCGTGCTTTTTGTGTATCTTCACGTATTTTTCTATCTGCTGTTCGACAAACTCTTCCAATCTTTTCAATCTTCTTATTCTTTCGATATTGGGGTTGGTTCTTCTTGGTTTGTGATTAGAATGGATGTGCATAACATTATTTATACCTTAAAATTAAAATAGTTATTGTATGCTGGTAAACGAAGTGATGAATAGGAACGTTGTGGTAGTGAAAAAGGACGCCACTTTGAAGCAGGCTTCTGAAGTTATGGCCAAGACGAGAATCGGGAGCTTGGTCGTTGTAGAGCAGAACAAGATAGCCGGGATAATCACAAGCAGCGACATAATTCGGTCTATTGCGCAGGATAAGGCGCCTGAGAATACTTTGATTGAGGAAGTGATGTCGAAAAGGGTTTTCACAGTCGAGCCGGACGCTAACATCCAAGATGCGGTGGATCTGATGGTTGAAAACAAGATACGTGAACTGCCTGTTGTTGAGAATAACAAGATAAAAGGGATCATCACTGTGACTGACATTGCGGTTGTCCAGCCTAAGTTGGTTGCGAGCATTGCAAGCCTGTTGTCGATGCAGTTTCCCGGATATCGCGGCGGATGAATCACTTAACTTTTATATAACTTATATATTGATAAAATGATAATAAGATTTACATTACATGCTATAAAACGAATGGTTAAGTTTGGGCTATCTAAA
>CAYXOT010000069.1:0-4199 GCA_964466985.1 uncultured archaeon | reverse complement strand
ATAACATCGAGATGCCCAAGGATGAGATAGCAAAACTGGCTTATCATATAGAAAGGGGTGTTCTTGGTATAGAAGGCGGGCATCAAGATCAGTGGGCTGCAGCAGTCGGAGGATTTAACTATATTCATTTCAAAAAAAATGTGCCTAACTCCGGATATCCTATGAAAGTTACAATTACCCCGATTAACTTAAATGAAAGAGACATTTCCGCATTGGAAAATTCTATGGTATTGATACACATACCACGGGAAAAATCAGGCCGTGAAGTTCATTTAGAACAGAGGAGCAGAAGTGAGGAAAGTCTGGCTATATTGAAAATGAAATTTGATAACATTGAGAGCATGAGACAACATTTAGAGAACAGGGAAATGGGGAAAATTGGGGGGCTGCTACATTTAGATTGGAAAATAAAAAAACAGATGGCACCTTCGATAACAAGTGATGTCATAGATAGAATATATGACGTCGCATTAAGATCTGGTGCTACTGGTGGAAGGGTCATTGGTGCAGGTGCAGGAGGTTCAATGCTATTATGGTGCCCGAATAGAAGAACCGAAGTACTGAATGCTTTGAAAGAATTTGATGTAAAGGAGCTTCCATTCAAAATAGAGAGACACGTGAATGAAAGAGTTAGTCTGAAAGAGAAGGTCCGTGAAAAGATATATGATCATCATAAAATGGTCGAGGATATTCTAAATAATGAAGAGGTAAAGGAAAGAATAGAACTTATTGCCACTAAAATAATCGACTCGTATAGGCACGGTGGTAAGCTAATAGTCTTCGGGAATGGTGGATCGGCAGCTGATGCGCAACATATCGTCGGGGAGCTTGTAAACAAAATGAATATAGACAGACCGATGCTGAATGCAATAGCACTCACGGTTAACACATCTGTCATGACAGCTATATCGAATGACGTTCATTATGACGAAGTCTTTTCACGGCAGATAGAATCGCTTGTTCAACATAATGACGTTGTTATAGGCATAAGCACTAGCGGTAAAGCCGAAAATGTTTTAAGAGCCTTGAAGAAGGCAAAGGAAAGAGATGCTCTGGTAGTGTACTTCACTGGCAAAACGGGTGGAAAAATTAGTGAATTACTGGAAAAGGACGGTACAATAGATGTCTCGCTTAAAATACCTTCTACTTACACGCCAAGAATTCAAGAAGCGCATATATTAGCTGGTCACATAATTTGTGAACTTGTCGAACACGAGCTGTATGGAAAATAAAATTTTATAAATCTTACTGTTCCTGATATTATCATAAACGGCTAGTGATAAAAATGAATCGAGTTGTTTTTCTTGACAGGGATGGAGTCATAAATGAAATTTCTGATGGTGAATTTGTAAATAATATGTCGGAACTCAAATTAATCGACGGTGCTATAGAAGGTATAAAGTTGTTGAACACTCTTGGTCTGAAAGTTATAGTAGTAACAAACATGCCACAAGTAGCGCGTGGGTTGTGTACAGAGAATGATGTTGAAAACATGCATAAAGAATTGAAAAAAGTTTTAGAAAAAGAAGGTGCGGTAATAGACGCATTCTATTATTGTCCTCATCACCCTGAGAATCATCATTCAGACATAAGACCTGAACTCATGAAGTATAGGATAGAATGTAAATGTAGAAAACCGAATGTTGGAGTAATTGAAGAAGCCACCAAAGAATTTGATATTGATGTTAAAAATTCTTTTCTAATAGGCGATAGAACAGTTGACATAAAAACGGGAGAAAACGCAGGATGTAAAACAATCTTAGTGAAAACAGGTATTGGTGGTGGTGATAAAAAATTCGATGTTGAACCTGATTTTATCGTTGATACTATTTTAGATTCTGCACGACTGATTAAAAGCATTGTTGAAATTAAGACTGTCATATTAGTTGGTGGTAGAGGTGAAAGGCTAAATCCATTGACAGACAGTATACCGAAGCCCATGCTTCCAATAAAGGGAAAACCGCTTTTAGAATACCTTGTGGAATTGAACAAGAAATATGGAATCGATAAAATTTTAATGTCAGGTCATTATCTATTCGCTAAGATAAAAGAATATTTTAAAGATGGTGCGAAGTACGGTGTTTCGATAGAATATGTAGATGACGGTACTGAACCCTTAGGATCGGGGGGTGCTTTAAGGAATTGTAAAGACAAATTGCCGGAAAATTTTATTGTTATGTCAGGTGACGTATTTACGAACATAAACCTTTGGGAGCTTATAAAATTCCATTTAAAAAAGGGTTGTATGGCAACTCTAGTTGTGCGAAAAACGGATCATCCTCAAGATAGCGATTTAATTGAAATGGCTGATAATCTAAAAGCTGTGAAATTCTACGGAAAAGACTCGCCAAATAAAGTAGGTGATATATCAAATGCATCACCGTTCGTATTTAAAAAAGGGATAATAAAATTCATCGTGGGTGATACACCTAATCTTGAAAATGATGTTGTAGCATCTGCTATAAAGTCTACGGATGTGTACTGCTACTTTAACACAAAATATTTAATTAAGGATATAGGCACGCTAGAAAGGTACAAATCAGTAGAGACCTAATCAACAAAATTTTGCCAAATCTGCATGAACCATAATCCTAACTAAATCCTTAAATTTGGTCTTAGGCTCCCATCCCAATATATTTTTTGCTTTTGTGGAATCTCCCAGCAAAGTACCAGTCTGGACAGGTGGCATAAATTTGGGGTCAGTGACAACATAGTCTTCCCAGTTTAATCCGCCTACTGAAAAGGCGTCTTGTACGAACTCTTTTACACTATGAGCTTCACCTGTTGACACCACGAAATCATCGGGGTTGTCTTTCTGCAACATTAACCACATAGCTTCAGCATACTCAGGAGCATATCCCCAATCCCTTTTTACATTTAGGTCCCCTAATTTCAATTTCCCATTCTGTACAATTGGATCACCAATCTCGTTTAAAGGGACGTTAGTTTTCTTACCATTTTTAATGCACGCGATTGCTGCAGTAATTTTCCTAGTGACAAAATTTAAACCTCTCCTCGGGCTTTCATGGTTAAAGAGAATTCCGCAAGAAATAAATTGTGGGTGTGCTTTGCTGTTTCTTGCTATTATTGCCATTCTATGAGCAAATTCCTTGGAAACTGCATAAGGATTAACTGGGTTAAATAAAGTGTTTTCATTTTGAGGAACTTCTTTTGGTATACCAAACATCTCTGAAGTTGATGCCTGATAAACTTTTGCATCTGGAACAATCTGTCTGGCTCTTTCAAAAACATTCAACGCCCCAACCCCAGTAACCATGATTGTACTTAACTTATCCGAAAAGGATCCTAATGGAGAAGAAAGAGAAGCTAGATTATAAATTTCATCTGGCTTAAAATCATAAAATGCCACAGCGATTGATTCTGGTGATTGCAAATCACCGTAATAAATTTTTACCTGATCCTTAATATGATTTATATTGCCTAAATCCCCAGCGGCATTTCTTCGCACCAACCCAGCCACTTTATATCCCTTCTCCAAGAGAAATTCCGCAAGATAAGAGCCGTCTTGACCTGTAATACCTGTTATGAAAGCGTGTTTTCCGTTTGTCATCTAAATCTCTTACTCACATTATTTATTAATAGTTAACTTTATATCTCGTATGATGCTTCACATTTAAAAAATCAATTATATGTATTGATAATTAACAGGTGTTATGGATAACAATTAAAATAGTCTTTTCAATCTCGGAGGATGTTATTTAGATGAGAACCGAATTGACATCAAGAGATTTCATATTGTTATTGCTTATTTTAGTCGGTTTAGTTCTGATTTTGGAAGCAAATGTCTCCTTGAAAGCACCAATAATTTTTGGTGATGAGGGCTTCCATGCAGGCCTGGCAAAGTGGATAGCGGAAAATAAAGAGTATCCTCAATGGGGACCGTTGGGATATACCAACGTTTTTAAAATTGACTATGCTAGGCCTCCATTGTTTCACATTCTGGGGGCTGGATTTTTCTTTATTCTAGGACAGCACGAAATAGCATTGAGAATATTGCCACCATTATTAGGGGCACTAATAGGCGTAGTTTTCTATCTTCTGGTAAAGAGACTATACGACAAGGAAATATCTTTTATTTCGACCTTAATTCTGGTAGGTCTGCCTTCTTTTGCGACATATACTGTTCTTTTTTTCGATGAGATTTTGTTTGTTTTTTACATGATACTCTTTCTTTTCAC
>CAYXOT010000068.1:0-4240 GCA_964466985.1 uncultured archaeon | reverse complement strand
CATTAGCAGAATAGCGACTACCATTTCTTGGTACTTGAACGTCTATAGGTGAAATGTTGGACATATCTCCCATTATTAGTCTATTACCACATAATGAAATCAGAGTTCCCCCACTTGCAGCTATATGTGGGACAACTACAGTAATATCCTTGAAGTTCTTTCTAAGAGACATTGCGATTTTATAGGACGAAGATACAGCCCCTCCAAGAGAATTGACCAACAAAAATAAATTTTCTATTCCAAGTTTCTTTAAATTATCAATAACATCATCCATCATCAATTCTTCTACTATACCTATTTCTGCATCTATTGACTTAGTTGGACTAACCCTTTCAGGAACATAAGGTGCGATAAAACAAAGTGCTGCCGTTTTTTCTTTAAGGAAAGGTTTTATCTTGTCTCTAATTTCATCATCTTTTTCTTCCCAAACTTGTATGGTTTCCTTTGTCATTGAATAAGCATATTCTTTAAAGAATTTAAATAATCTTCAGGTCTCTCCAAGCGACAAAATCTGAGGTCTCGTAGCTAAGACAATGCCACATCTTTTACATCCTCTTTGATTATTTTTTTGGCATTTTCCTTGTAAGCTTCATAATCATAAGCTGGAACTATGGTTATAGTCTGAAAAATCAACGCCATCAACAATTCAAACTCCTCTTTAGTCAAGCCAGCCTTTTCGCATATCTCATCTTCGTACTTGTGAACTTCCTCGAGAACAAAATCTGGAGAAAGAAACTGGGATTTACTGTTCATTATGACGTGTCTTGCCGCGCTATCCTTAATCAAAGCGGCTATCACCATGTTGGTGTCTACGACAGTTTTCATATCAGCCCATGTCTTCTAGCTACTTCCTTCTTTATCTTCCTTCCTATTTCCAGAGCTTCTTTCTCAGTCAACTTGCTTTTTGAGACGAGCTTGTCCATCAAGTCCAATTTAGTAGCATGCTCCCACATTGCCTGCCTAGCTACCTCACTCCATCTTACTTCCTTGTGCTTCTCCATTATCCTTTTCAGGTCTTCTGGAACAGCTAAAGTCATGTTTATAATGCAACCACCTAAGTATAATAAGTATGATTACTTATTTAAGGGTTTCTATTATCGCATGTGGTATTTCTAATTGAATGCCGGTATATTTAAATAGTTTTCTATCAATTTAATTTTATGTCAGAAATTCCCTCAACCATTACTGTTGAAGCTCGAGATTTACCAAATATAGAAAACGGCAGAAAATTCGTTATATTGGCAAATATAGTACCATTAAGCAATAAATATTCTCAGATTAACTGGGACACAGGAGAAGTAAAACCTACTACTGATACAATTAGAATACATGGAAATTCTGAATTTGGTATTAGACCTCCCCTTCTTGCACCGCCATTAGATGTAAGGGAAATTACATATAACGGTAGACCTGCTCAAATTTTGGGTCATGTAAGTGAAGGTAGCCGATTACAATGTTCTGAATGTGAAACTATTTACATGAGATATATGCTAAGTCATGACAACCAATGGATGTATACTGCATTGGCATGTCCGGACCACCTAGATAAATTTTTGTTAGATATTTTTCCGAAATATACTTATCCAGAAGGAAGACATAACTGGGTGAATGCCTTTTATGGATTTTCAACACCTACAGCATTACCAGAAGGTGTACAAATTGAAAATTATGAGTCAAATTTACCTGACCAAATTTTCAGAAATAGGGTGGGACAGCCAGATTATTCATTGACACCTGATGGATTAGTACCTTTACGCGAGCCATATAAACAAGGTATTTAAATGTTATTTTGTAGATTTTTCCAACATTGATTATGGTGCATTTGTCGGGTCCCAACATGTCCTCAAATCTTCATTAAAATTATCCAAGGCACCCATATCTTCCTTTCTGATATCGAAATCGAATACATCGATGTTCTCAATAATTCGTTCTTTATGCGCCGATTTCGGTAACACAATCATCCCATGTTGCACCGACCACCGGATAAGTATCTGGGCAGAAGATTTTCCGTATTTATCCGCAATACCGATCAGCTTTGGATCATTTATCCTCTCCCCATGTGTCAATGGACTATATGCTTCAACATGAATATTCTTGGATTTACAGAATTCCAATAATTCTCTTTGATACAGATAAGGATGAAATTCCACTTGGTCGACAACTGGGGCAGTGCTTGCAAATTTTAGCAGTTCATTAAGATGACGGATGGTGAAATTACTGACGCCTATGGATTTGCAAACTTCTCCATGATTCAACTGTTCTAATATTTTCCATGATGCATTCCTTTCTTTTACGGGAAAGTGAATTAGATAAAGATCTATATACTCAAGCTGAAGCTTTTTCAGGCTTTCTTCAAAAGCCTTTTCAACGTTATCATGGTCGCCGTTCCATAATTTTGTGGTTACAAATATTTCTTCACGCGGTACCCCGCTTTTTTTGATTGCATTTCCTACTTCCTTTTCATTACCGTATATGGCAGCGGTATCTATATGCCTGTATCCAGCTTCTAACGCATCTAGGACAGCTTGTTCCGCATACTTAGTTCCTATCTTCCATGTCCCAAATCCAAGCGCAGGAATCTCTATACCATTATTCAGTTTTATGGCTTCCATATCAAGTATTCTAATTTTAACTTTTATAAATACTCTCAGAATTCGCGGCTGTTTAATTATAGTGAAATATTTAAATGTTGTTTTCAGTTACTTTTTATGTCAGATGCTCTTGAACAACTGGAAGAAAATTTGTTGCCTGAAGTGGGAAAGGTTGTTGCCATGGTTATTTATGGGTTAGATAGGCGAGTTTTAGCGATAAAAAGACCCGACAATGAAGAATGGGAACCTGGTAAATATTCTCCTCCTGTAGGTCATGTAGAAGAAACCGATATAAAAAATTTATTATTTTGCAAAGACCATGATATTTTAAATGGTAATAAGTATGACTTGTATTACCTGGCCGGACAACGTGAACTTGGTGAAGAAGTAGGACGAACACCTTCTCAGGTTTCATTGAAGTATATTGGCCAGTATAGCGATCACGAGACAGGTCTTAATGTAATAGTTTTAGGTGGTTATATGGTAAGTGGTCCGAAAAGACCATCTTTATATCCTTCTGCAGAAGCTTCAGAAGCTAAATGGTTTACACCCCAGCGGGTAAGGAAGTTAGCGGAAAGGGGCAGATTGGTTGGGATTAAGGCATATGAAATGGCTTTTAGTAATCCTCTCATTCAAGGAGCCGCAACTGGTGTGTCATATTTGGCGAAAAGGTCTAAATAAGAATTAATAGTTTAAATCTCATCTAAAACTTGTGCCTGTAACTTTATTTTAACCAAAATAGAATATCCGCATCTCCATCAAGCATAGTT
This sequence comes from uncultured archaeon, assembly GCA_964466985.1. Taxonomy (GTDB): domain Archaea; phylum Aenigmatarchaeota; class Aenigmatarchaeia; order CG10238-14; family SCSR01; genus JACOWB01. Next base: position 879 of record CAYXOT010000068.1, on the reverse strand, counting down.
TCTCTTTGTCTATTACCAAATTCTACATGGTACACACCCATTTCGACATCGTGTGATTCGAGTGTACCAACTTGACCAGACCTTCTGTTATAGACTAATAAATCTGACGGCGGAAAACAGGGTTGACTAGACCATTTTTCAGCTATGACTGGTCCTACAGGATTAACCCCTCTTCTAGGATCAAATCCCCTTTCTCTTAAAACAGCAGGGAATATTAGTTGAGGATGAAAATAATAAAATTCCCTCGGATCACGATTCGGAAAAGTCTTAAGCCACACCGCAAATTCATCAAGATGTGATCTTAATCTTTCAATCCCATCAGCTAAGAAATCATTATAATTAATTAATTTCATCACATTATTCATACCTCTAGCCAAACGAGAAAGGTTGTTACCTTCCAAATTTAAGAATATTGCAGGTATCATCCATGTTTCTGCCCATCCTTCTTCAATTGCATTCCCATGTGCAGTAGGATTTAGGAAATTTATATGAAAATCGGCGACTCTATTAGCCCACAAGTAATCTATATCTCTTACCTCCAAGGGTGTAACATCAGGGTGTTTTACTGGATCAGTACCATGGAGATGTGGCACGTATCCAAAAAATAGAATGACGTCTCTTCCAGATGTCGTTATATCTCCATAGCTTGCTAACAAGCGATTTACTTCTTCATATCGGCTTTTAGTTTGTTCGTCAACTCCAGTCAATGCTCCAGCTATATAGCATACAACTCTTGTAATGTCCCGTACTTCTCTAGCTTTTTCAACAGCTTCCTCAACAGGCGGAGTAAATCTACCTGAACGTTTTAATGTTTGAGCATATTCGTCTATAGGTAATCTATCATTTGTTGCTCCAGCGAATAATCTTCTAGAGACTTGC
>CAYXOT010000067.1:0-4323 GCA_964466985.1 uncultured archaeon | reverse complement strand
TAAGCTGAAGAAATCAGGGAAAACAGCGAAAAAGCAATTGGCAGAAGCAAAGAAAGTAGATTCCCAGATAGGAAAAAATGAGAAAAAATTAACCGAACTGGAGACTAAAGAAAAATCACTGCTGATGAATATACCAAACCTGCTTCATGAAAGTGTGCCCGTTGGCAAAGATGATTCGGATAATGTTGAGATAAGAAAATGGGGTGAAGAACCTAAGTTTGATTTCAAACCGAAGGATCACTTGACTATCCTGCAAGATTTGGATTTGATTGATATAGAAAGAGGAGCAAAGATTGCGGGTGAAAGATTCTACTTCATGAGAGGCAACCTTGTTCTTCTTGACATGGCTTTGCAGAAATTTGCATTAGACGTATTACGCAAGAAAGATTTCACAATAATTTCGCCACCGTTGATGATTAAGAGAAAACCATACGAGGGCGTCATCGATCTTACCGACTTCGAGCAGGTTACTTATAAAATTGAGAATGAAGACGCTTATCTCATAGCTACAAGCGAGCATTCTATGGGCGCAATGTTTATGGATGAGATTCTCGATGCAAATAAACTCCCGTTTATGTTCGCGGGCATTTCTCCTTGCTTCAGGAAAGAAGTAGGTGCACATGGAAAATATACCAAGGGACTCTTTAGGATGCATCACTTCAATAAAGTTGAACAGTTTGTTTTCTGTCTTCCAGAGCAGTCGTGGAAATTACATGAGGAGATACAAAGAAATTCTGAACTATTGTATCAATCATTAGGATTACATTATCGTGTTGTCAATGTTTGCACTGGTGATATTGGAAGCATAGCTGCAAAGAAATATGATACGGAAGTTTGGATGGCTGATCGTAAGTTTAGAGAAGTAGGATCCAACTCCAACTGTACTGATTATCAGGCAAGAAGATTAGGAATAAGATTCAAGGAAGGCGAAGGCAAGCCTGTTAAAGGATTTGTTCACACTCTGAACAACACTGCACTAGCCACTAGCAGGACAATGATTGCAATAATCGAACAATTCCAACAGAAAGATGGTAGTGTTGTTATTCCTAAAGTATTGCGACCTTATATGTTTGGGATTGAAGAACTAGAAAAGAAATAGAATTTTCATGAAACCTAAAGACTATGGATTATTTTTCGGTGTTTTATCCCCACTACTTTCTAGTATGGGTGTAGTTCTTATAGCAGTTGCGGCAAAATTACTTCCGCCTCTTTTCGTAGCCAGTATCACCGGAATTTTAGGAGGCATTATCTTATTTTTTTCAATGTTCTTATTCAAAGAGAAATTTGATTTGTTTCAGCTCAAAGGAAATTCAAAGGATCTTCTCAAGATGTTATTCGTACGGGGGGTATTCGGAGCAGGCATAATGACACTAGGATTGAGTATGACGGACGGCATCAAAGCCATATTCTTTTCCAAAACGGAACCTTTTTTTGTTTTAGGTTGGCATTGGCTTCTGCTTGGAGAAAAAATAAGAAAGTCGCATATAATTCTTCTAACAGTGCACATGACAGGTGCTGTCATACTATCGACAGGGGGTAACTTTCTGGCATTCGGCCGAACCCAATTAGGCGATTTGTTTGTCATAATCGCAATGATGCTGTTCGCATTATCCTATATCTATGGGAGCAGACTTTCAAAAAGTATCGGATCAAGAGTACCAAGTGCAGTAACAAGTGGAATAGGAGGCCTAATACTTTTGCCAATTTCACTTTTCTTTGTATCTTCGACTGTATGGGACATAACATCTATAGGGTGGGTATACATGATTTCCTTCGTAATTCTATGGAATGTTTTCGGACTGACATTTTGGTTCATCTCCTTGAAAACTGTGAAAGGATGGATTGTATCGGCACTCCGTTCAATAGGACCTATTGCAGGTGTGCCTTTCGCATATTTTCTTTTTGGAGAAACTCTCAATATAATTCAGATAATAGGTGGAATAATAGTTCTGATAACTTCAGCATTAATTGCAAGAGAACACTTACGTCCAAAAAATTCTAAATCAAATTAATCAAAAGTAAAATCAAATTCCCATAAAATAGTGTAATTAAGACTGAGCAACTTTTAATGAGAGATCTTCATTACCATTATTTTTAATAAGTTCTTTTACTTCTACAAATGAATTTACTTTAAAGGTATCTTCAATTCGTCTTTGAAACTCATTTATTTCGATCAACAATTTCTGCATTTCTTTACCTTTTTCTGTTAAACCCCAAATCACTTTATTGGTTCCCCACCCTTTGATAAAATCAATACGTTTTACCAAACCTTCTTTTTCCTTCATCCTTAACCAGACTTGTGTAGCTTTAATATCTAGATTAAATACATCAGATATTTTGCGACTTGTTATGGCTCTCTTAAAGATTACCAATCGATTAAAGCGCTTAAATTGTTGCATATTAGTTATAGCAAGAATTAATTTTATCCAATTAAATGGAGTTTCTACTAACATCCTATTTTTAAATAAAACCCAAACTAAAAGATCCCATTTACACCTCCATATTAATAGTCTAGGAAGAGGGTTAGAATCATCTAAAGTAGAGTTAAACTCAAGTTTATCAAACAACTTTTTACATTCACGCAAATTTAAAATATCCGGGTCTTTAATTTCTATGAAAAAATTTGTCCTATTTTTACTATCTTTTCCTAAACCTATAGTTCCATCTCCCATTATCAAACCGCTAAGAAAGTTACATGCTAAAACACGAGAAGTGACATCAAACTCTTTTAATTTTGATAAAAACTTTCGTATAATTTCTACACTATTTAGTATTATATCCTGAAAAAGAACTCTTCCTACCCTAATAACAAATGCTATATTTTTAATGTTTATTATTTTCACTTTATTTTCAGCAACATCAAAAAAAACTTTTCTACTGTTAATAGAATTTTTTCGTAGACTAGTTGGTGTCAATCCAAGAAATTTAAGAAATTTTTTAATTACAACTTCACTTTTATTTTTATCCCAATTTGAGGGTATTAAAATACGAACTTTTATTTCTTCTTTTGATATACCCAATTCTAATAACGAGTCTACAACAAGTTTGCATAGTTTTATATTAACATTTGTGAATGCGAAGCCACTACCGCCTTTTCGATTTAAAAATTTCTCACCTTCGGCTTGAAAAAGTCCTAGAAACTTACAAAAGTCAAAAGATACGAACTTGTTTAACATTAGAGGTTTAGGTGACCTACCACGCTTTACTTTTGCTTTAACAATAATCTTACTCTTATCTTCAGAAGTCTCAATAGGAAATCCTTTTCTTGTATTTTTAGGAATAAGTCTAGATAAATCTATTTTATCTTCTTCAACAATGTCTGATAGTTTTAACATTACTACCACCAAACAAATTTAGTAAATATTACATATCCGACTTTCGGAGGGGTTCATTTCCCACATGTTTTGGAAAGGAGGTAAAATAAGCTTGTTCTGAAATATCTATGTCCTGAATTGGCTTATTACTGCTGGAAATTCTTTATTTTGTTCGTTAGCACCCGTTACAATACTAAAAATTACAAGAATCGTATAAAGAATAAAATTCCATCTCCAAAATATAATGTAACTACTAAAGCAAGTACGAATGCTGGTGCGAATCTTACACCGGTCTTAATCCAAATCACTCTTTTTTGTGATCTTTTTAATTTCTTAATCTCCTCTTCTGTAACACCAATTAATCTCCTCTCTTGTAATAACATATCACCAACTTTCAATTTTGATACCAGTACCTTTTTCCTGAAGCCATATGTTTCTACAGATTTGGCAAACCTCCAGACAACATACAAAACACCAACAGAGAGTAAAGGATATAGCGATATATAAAATGCTCTTGTGAGGTCTGCTGCACCGTAAAATATTTTAGTAATACTCAACCCCATAACATAAAATAGAATAAGCAATCCAATTGAACCTATAACAAGGACATTGGTACTCGCTTTCAAATCTGAAACAAATCCTGATAATACAGCCTTATTTCTTAGAGCGAAAATAAAAGCGTAAAGCAACATGTATACAGATCCAATAATAAACAAGTTAATGAGATAACTCACAGAAAACGGAAGAATTGTTGGTGTAAATCCTTGAGGTGCAACAGGAAGTAAAAATCCAACAGCTGAAAGAATCCAAGCATCAGCGCCGCCCCATTGTCCGATGTAATACATGAAAGCACCGAATCCTAGAAATGACAAACCGTATATCAGACTGTTTAGAATAGGCCAGAAGTTCCACTCGGCTATTGACTGGTAACCGTAGAATAACAAAGCTATCACAATCATTACATATGGTAATTGATCAGGAACTTCTGTTGTTTTCAAGTCCCAGATAG
>CAYXOT010000066.1:0-4352 GCA_964466985.1 uncultured archaeon | reverse complement strand
TTTTATCAAAAAGGTTATCATCTTGTGCGATTTTCTCCAGATTTTCTGCCTTATTTAGGACAAAAGAAATTTTTGTCTGGCTTATGTTTCCTCATCGTTTCAATAACCAAAGGATGAACTTAATAGACTTTGACTCCATCTAACAAGTAAGAATCTCTGATTGGCCATATCGTCAGTAGTATTTAGTTGCAATATTTCTAAGAGGGAGTAGAATATTGGGCGTATCTTAAAAAATAATCTTCCGTTTCGTAAAGATTATGGAAGCAAGGTGGAAGAAAAGACATGATCAAATTGGGTTCCGGTAATCTTAGAATTCCTAAGTTGTCTCGCAATGTATATGTAGTCGGAGCAGGGATGACAGATTTCAGAAAGTTTTATCCTGAGAAACAGTCGACCGAACTTTGCTTAGAAGCTATCAAGATGGCCGTTCAAGACAATATGGCCATATCGCCCAAAGATTTTCAGGGCATGCCTAATTTCTGTATCTATTCTCAATTCGCTGATCACTTCGGCGACCAATTGCTTGCCGCCGCTAAAATCAATGATTACTTGGGATTGGATCCCTTGGGTAATATTGAAGTCAAAACGGGCGGGGCAACAGGTGGTTCTTCGGTATTAGCTGGTATTATGGCGGTGGCTTCGGGATACGCTTCATTAGTTCCAGTTGTTGGTTGGGAAAGAATGGACGAAGTAAATACACGTCAGGGCAACACTTATATTGCTTCTGCGGCCTGCAAGGATTTTGAATCGGAACTCGGCTGGTCTTACACTTCTTATTATGCTCTTATGATGCGAAGGTATCTGCATGAGTATAATCCGAATCGAGAAATATTAGCTAAGATAGCCAAGAAAAATCATTATTATGCCCGTTTCTCACCCTATACTCAACTGCCGAGCAATTATACAATTGGAGAGATTCTAAAATCAGCCGTTGTTTCTGACCCGCTTACTTTTCCAGAGTGTTGCGCCATGAGCGTTGGAGCTGCTACTATCATACTTGCCGATGAAGAAACGGCATTCAAATTGACCAATCAGCCAGTCAAAGTTGTCGGAATCGGTGCCGGTTCTCATACTCTAAGAACGGCCGATAGAAGAAATATGTCCGTATTACTTTTGCCAAATGAAACGCCGGAAATGTATGCAGACAAGAAAAATGAATGGCCAGGCTTTACCAGTTTTCTTGCTACTCGGTTTGCTGCATATCAAGCTTATAATATGGCAGCTATCAAAGATCCAGTTGAAGAACTCGATGTTCTTGAAACCCATGATGCTTTTACAGTATCGGATATCCAGACTTATGAGGATATCGGCTTGCGTCCCTATGGCCAAGGTGCTGAATTTGTTGAAAGTGGAGATTGTTATTTTGAAGGACGTCTGCCGACAAATCTTTCCGGTGGTCTTCTTGGGGGAATGCATGCCGTAGGCGCAACCGGAATTTACCAGCTTGCTCAAATTTTCTGGCAGATTCGTAATGAATGGAGTAAATTCCATGCTGATGAAAAATACTGGACTCGATATGGCAAAACGAAACCCCCTGATTTTAAGAACTTGCAAGTACCCAATGCTAGACAGGGTATGGCCATAAGCCATGCCGGTACTGGTTCGCACGTTACAATTATTATCCTTGAAAGAGACTGGTAAAATGAGCAAGACCAGACAGAAAGTTGCCTTATTGCCAGATATTCAAGTTAAGCTGGCCAGTCAGCTCTTTAAAGTAAATATTCCCGAAGGAATTATAGTCAGAGAAAATCCAAAAATGATTACACATTATCATACCTATGGTGGATTATCTGATTTTTATAAAGAACTTACTCATGGCAAACTCATGGGAACTAGGTGTAGTACTTGTGATAAAACTAAGATATGGCTGCCGCCTCGGGTTCATTGTCCTGATTGTTGGGAGAAAATGCGATGGGTTGAGTTAGGTACTAATAATGTTAGTGTCTATACCTGCTCTACTACTAATCTTCCTGGCGCAGGATTTAAGGCTACATTCCCTTGTCCATTGATATCGGTTGATATTCCGGAGGTATGGACAAAATTTATGAGCTATCTTTCTGAATTTGGAGAAGGAGAGCCGTATATTGGTATGCCCGTTCGTCCTGTTTTTAACACAGAACATCCAACTTACAGCATACTTGATATAAGCTGGGTTCCTGTTGATTAAACAAAGCTACCCCGACCTAATGGCCGGGTTTTTATTTTCATTATGGTATTATGATATTGAGGTCATCTCAAAACCTCATATTCGGCTACAATTTATGAGGGTAGCCTGCGGCTTCGTGAAAATTCTTCAGCATATCACAGAGAATATGCTTCAGAATTTTCACTTCCCCTCAGCTCATCATCATAAATTCTATCTCGAAAGAAGGTTTTGAGGTGACCTCAATATTAAGCTTATAGACATCACATCATGAAATAGCGCTTAGAAACAGAAAAAAATAATGAAGCACGCTGTTTTGGAATGAACTCATAGCTATAGCTCTCTCAAAACAAAGTGTCGTTTTTACTTTCAAAAAATGGCTATAATACAGAGTTTTTGTAGATAGCAACATGACATTTTGTTTTGAGAGGACTATAGTAATCGCTAGAAGTCCCAATTTTCTCAGTATAAAATGGCTATAATCTTATTTTAATCAGTTTTCTGATTCGGAACAAGATTTATATGAAGAAAACCTGATAAGATAAGGCAAAACTGGAAATACTAGCTACCAGTTAAATGAGAAAAAACCGCAGATGTATTAGAAGTATATTGAGGATTTTTTCGAGTGAAAAACAAGTATTTCGCAATTTTTTCTGTCTTATGAAGTGCAGTTTCATAATGTGATGTCTATGACTAATATTGGAACAGCAGAAAATTAACTTTTAAAACATCCAATAATCATGTTACAACATAATTTTTTAGGTATTCAGAAGGTGTCATTAGATAAAGCGCAGGTAGTGATCTTGCCAGTGCCTTTTGAGCGGACAACATCTTATGGTAAAGGAACTAAAAATGGGCCAAACGCTATTTTGAAGGCCTCGCAAGAAGTAGAGCTTTATAATTCTGAATACGGCGACGAGATTCAAGATTTAGTAAAAATCGCTACCGTTAAGCCGGTTAGCAGTAATTTTCAGGCAATAAGCATGGCATCGGCTAAGCATTTAGATAAATTTTTAATATCTCTTGGCGGAGAACATTCAGTTACTCCGGCTCTTGTAAGACCGTGGCTCAAGAAATATCGCGATCTATCCATTCTTCAAATAGATGCTCATACCGATATGCGTAACAGCTATGAGGACAATAAAAATTCTCATGCTTGTGCGATGCGCCGGTTACAAGAAATGGGTATTTCAAAAATTATTCAGGTTGGCATTCGAAATACCGCCAAAGAGGAACAGCAATATTTGAAAAAAGAAAATATATTTTGGGGCAATAAATTTGAAATTCAGAAGATACTTTCACGTTTAAGTGATAATGTTTATCTTACTTTTGACGTTGATGGACTTGACCCATCAATTATGCCGGCTACTGGTACACCCGAACCGGGAGGTTTATCATATGAACAGGCATTGGAGTTAATGGGAAACGTAATAAAAAACAAAAATCTAGTCGCTGCCGATTTTGTTGAACTTTCTCCTATTTCAAAAATTCCCGCTTATGATTTTATAGTGGCCAAACTTATTTATGAACTTATTGGTCATAAATTTATTTTATACAGGACTTATGCGCTTGAGGTCAGAAGCTCATTAGGTTAGGGTTTTGCTAACCTCAAGCCCTAACATGGTTAGAGAGAATATGTGATTCTGTGGTAGGAAAAGTTTAACCCTAGGGTGAATTTATCGTTTTGCGATAACTTAAAAATGATAGACTATTTATAATTTTGAGGTTTGGTTCGAAGATACTCTTGAAGGCTAAGATTTAAGCTATGGGCTTCTTGAGCTGCATTAACACCAATAAACCGATAGTGCCACGGTTCATGTTTATAACCAGTTTCCTGTTCTTTACCTTCAGGACAACTCATCATAAAGCCATATTCCCAGGAATTTTGGCTAACCATTTGCCTTCTTTGGTTTCGGCGAATTTAGTCGTAAGATCAATCTGCCCATTTCCAATACCAAAATCAACCGCCGTCCCCAATTGATGTTCAGAATGACCGACCATAGCCAAAAATCTGTTGGCTGACTTTGTAATCTTAAAATACCGGTTAAATAATAAATTCTGATAATCGTAACTTCTGTATGCGGAAATTATTTTCAAGGACAATCTCTGCTTGCGGCTTCTGTTCAATAATTCTTTGAGGCTAGGATAGACAATTTGTCTTAGAATGTGTAAAAGAAGTCTCTTTCGTAACGAAATTGCAGAATTTCAA
>CAYXOT010000065.1:0-4366 GCA_964466985.1 uncultured archaeon | reverse complement strand
GACAGAATTATTTCAAGCTGTTTCTTTTTCATCATGTTTTTATCTAAACACTTTAGTACAGAAAAGTTTATATGTCTGACGTCAGACATTATGAATTGTGGTTAAAATGGATAAAAAAGTCGGGCGGAGAAGCAAGAATTCTAGAGGAGAGATTTGTGTTTTAGTAATATTATCAAATTCTGCTCCCAACCTGTAATCTTGGCGGGTATCCAGGGCCTAAGGAAACAATAGCTCCATATTCCCAACTTCCGTGTCCGCTATTCATGCCAACATACGCATTAGACGGATAGCTTGCACTCTTCTGTGCCTGTTCTTGCCGATAAACTAAAGGGGGTGACATTCCTCTGTCTTGGTACACACTCCCGACTAAATCTCTTGTCCTTGAATAAAAGTGTCTTACATAACCACCTAATTTTGTTACAGCATTACGAATAGATTCTACCATAATTATAACTTCTGTTCAATCTATTTAATCTTAACAACTTGGTCGAAGTTCAATATTAGCATACATATATTGAAAATAGAAAGTAAATAAGGAATTTCAGGTTAAAATAAATCTATTCACACTTCCTTTGCTTGTAAGAAAGCTCAGATTACCTCCTCTACAAAACATGTGGGAAATGAACCCCCGATACCTTTAAATACTAGTTAGACTAATTATTGTCTAGAAACTGATAAATAGTGATAAAATGCAAGTTAAAATTGTAAGACAAAGCGGTAAAAGTCTGTTCATTAAATTACCTTCAGATAGCGGATTTTCTATCGGTGGCGTAGTTACTATATCTCTAACTTTCAACGGACATAAAATAACGTATGTAGGTCTAATAAAAGCCTACCATGATAGTTATGGTATTCATTTACCGACGTTGCTTGTGAAAAGATTTGAAATAAAATGTGGTGATTATGTTGACATAAATTATGTCAGAAAAGCAGAGAATTTGGAAAGAACAGCTGAGTTATTTAAAAATGGTATGATAGATTTACTTTCGCTTATACCAGAATGTGATAGGAAGAATAAAATAATATATGTTGAAAATTTTGTTAAAGACAATGAAGAATTTTTACGTATATGGTCAAAAAATGTAAAAGTTCGGTTAGAATTAAGACGATACATAGATATCAGAATGTTTGGCAATGTATTGGGTCAACTACAAGCTGAAGGCGCTAAATTTGAAAATGGTAAAACACCTTATATATACTTTTCTAATGTTCTCATAAATGAACACAAAGATTTTATTAATGGTTTGAGAAAGTTGGATATTTCAGAAGGCTTATTCTATGTTCAATGTAGGTACGACTCTAATTCAATTAGTGAAAATGAGGTCAAAGTTGTAAGTAGTCAATTCACAAACCTAACATGTGTTAAGATAAAAGATTATTTCAAAAAACGCAATAAAGGTAGTATCGATTTCTATACCTACGTTATGAGTTCTTTATTAGGTGAGATTCTTCTTACTAGTATGCATAAAGTAAGAAAATTGTTAACAATGAGTAAATTAGATGGAAATCTCAAAATATTAGCTGAAAACTTTTTAATCAAACTCTTGAATGGAGACGGAACATTTAAATTAACTTATGTCAACTCAATAAGACGCCATATTTTTCAAGGAAATATAAGCGATAAAAATCTTGAATACAGACAAGATTATCTGCAAATTCTGAAGAATTTAGGTTTCAATGCAAGAGACGATAAAGTTGTTGCTGTTTACTTTTCTTGCCGAATACCAGATTTATTGTACCTTTATAGTATCAGTGCATTTAAAGGTACGGGCAATTGGGAAAGATTATTAAAAGCTATAGGAATGATAACCACGAGGAAAACATCTTATGGTAGAAGTCTATTTAGACTAACAGAATTTTCTGACAATCCTTTGAGAGCAAACCCGGTTTATACAAAAGAAAATTTCCGACAGTGGATATATAGAATGTCTAAAAATGGCTACATAGAGAAAGATGGTATAACACTCACAGCAAAAGCGCATAATTTGATAGAAATTTTTAATCGTTGGAAAAATGATTTCAAGACTTTAGAAACTTAACAACTTGGTTAACACCTATAATAGGTATATCATACATAGCTACATCATCGGTTGCTACTCTGGGACACGCCGTCGAAATTAAAGCATCTAATTTCAAGCCCATAATTTTTTCAGGTGTTATTTCATCACCTGCGATAATATAGACTTCTTTTTTTAACTTCTCTTCTAGGATATTCTTGAGAGAATAAGGAATGTAGAGTTGTCCTTTTTTCCAACTAGTAAGAATACCAACTTTCCTTGCTTCTTTAAATGCATTTTCATTCCATGCCATAATCTTCAACAATCTCTTCTTCACTTCTACTGTATCATATATTTTTTTCTTTTCCAAATCCAAGCTAAGAACAGGTTTATTTACATTAAGAAAGAGTCCTTGCATGTAAAAAATTGCAGCAGATACACAAAGGAAAGCATCAACCTTATCTTCAATAGTTTTGCCAGCTTTCAGTCTGCAGCCAAGAATCTGTCCAGCATACTTTACACCCTCAACTTCGGCAATAAAAACTTCCTTTCCTTTCCTCTCCAGATATTTCTTGATTTCAGGCATCTTGTTCATGTACTGCAGAGAACCAACCAAACCAATCTTTTCATATCCATTCAATTTATCAAATTCTTTCTCCAGTATCGGAATTGGATTAGAATCAAGAAAATATTCCCAGTAGACTACCGGTATATCCGACTCAACTCCAAACGAAATATGACCAACATGAAGTATCGTATCGCACTGGAGCCTCTTCGCCTCGGCGTCCCTAACATCACAAGCACCGAATGTGCTTTCTATGCAGAGAATTGGAGTTATCCCTTCCTTCTCCAAAGCTTTAGCTATATTCTGTATCTTCTCGTTCTTCAACCCTTCAGGAAATTGGACAAATACTTTCTCAGCTTTCAATTCTTTCAATTGTTCAACAACGCCATTCAATTCCATATAACCAACAGTATTATCAACTAGATCTCAAATTCAAAAACCTTTCGACATCTCCCCAGCCGATATCAGTCCTATAGTGTAGATTGTTATCTTCTATAAAAATATAGCCAATAGCGTCATACGCCTTTCGCCACGCTTTTAATATATTACTCCCTTCAGCAACAACACTAAATAATCTTCCACCGTTTGCATAAAATCGTCCATCTTGGACATCTATGCCAGCTCCAAATATTGTAACCCCATCTACTCTCATAGCTTCTTCAAGGCCATGAATTTCTCTGCCTATTACAGAAGAATAATCATTTGGGTACCCTCTGGATGCGCCAACTACACAAACTCTTGTCCGATCATCTTGTTTTATTTGTATCTGGTCTAAACTACCTTGCATAGCAGCAGAAACCAGATTCACATAATCATTTTGCAGAGCAGGCAAAACAACTTGACATTCAGGATCACCCCATCTGGCGTTGTATTCTATGTTAAACGGTTCGCCATTCACATCAATCCCTCCAAGATATAGAATGCCGACATACGGAAGTCCTTCTTCCCTCATCCCATGGATAGCTGGGGCAATTAATCTCTCTTCAATTTTTTCAGATACGGGATTTGTTACCATCGCCGGAGATATTGCGCCCATGCCTCCCGTTTGGTCTCCTTCGTCAAAATTAAAAACTCTTTTATGGTCTTGCGCCGACTTGAAGAGATGATATGTCCTGCCATCGCTTATAGCATAATAGGAAAATTCCTCTCCGAGTAAACCATCCTCTACCAAGTACGCTCTCCCAGCACCATCTGGAAATTCCTTCATCCGCCTGATATTTCCGATTGCCTCCTCTAGATTTCTCGAATCTAGTGCAGCTTTTCCGCCGGCTAAACCTGAGGCTTTAACATATACCAATTTATCAGGTTCTCGGGCATACAGCGACCTTACGTGACTTATCCCAGATTCTTCCGAGTCAAAATATCTAAAGTTAGGATGTGGTACCTTGTGCCGTTGCATGAATTCTCTAGACCATCTTTTGTCCGCTTCTATCCTTGCAGCAGCTCTTGTCGGACCGAAAGCTTGGAAACCATTTTCTTGCAACAAGTCCACTGTTCCACGTGCGAGTGCGTCATCTTGAGCAACATCGGTCAAATCTGGTTTGTATTTTCTTGCAATTTCGAGTATCGACCTAGGATTTTTTAGATTGCAGTTCTTGTCTACAACAACCTCTTTTTGCCTTCTGAACGCGATAAAATCATTTCCAGGAGCAACTATGATTCTTTTAACTTGCGGGCTTCTTTCGTAAGCAGATGAAATCGTATGTTCCCTAGCCCCGGTCCCTACAACTAAAACTGTTAGATTTTCCACAATAAAACCAACATTAATATTCAATTGAAAGTTATTTAAAATAATGGTCAAGTC
>CAYXOT010000064.1:0-4384 GCA_964466985.1 uncultured archaeon | reverse complement strand
TTACAAATCCTTGCGTGCATTTACCACATAAGAGAAGTCTGTAAGATGATCGATGTCGAATTGTGTAAAACCTGTATCATGGAAAAGCCTTGCTAGCTTGTCTTTTGAGAATCTTTCTGAAAGATGTGAACCTAAAGTTTCACTGTCTACCACCACAAAATCACCTGCAATTTTGATTTCGTCTTCTTTCCAACCCGTTTTTTTATATAATTCAACTTGATACTCTGATGCATTTTCTGCGTAAACCGAAACTATTACATGTCTTCTAGGTTTTACCACTCTTTGCATTTCTCCTAGGAATCTAAATTTGTCATAGCTTTGATTGCCCAAAGTATTGAATGTAGAAAAAGCTAAGTGAAAGCTATCAGCTGGATATGGTATGTTCAATCCGCTACCATACAGAACTCGGACATTTCTAGCATTCTGAATTAATTTGTCCATAGATTTTACCTGTAAATACTCGTGTTCTATACCGACAGCTTCTCCAACATATGGGGCGATCGCAAGAAGAAGTCTACCTGAACCAGTTCCACTTTCTATTACTCTAGCTTTCTTTTTTAGATGTGACTTTACATAATCTACCAGATAATTATGTTCTCTATCCATCATTCCCTTAATTGCTGGTGTAACCAACTCTAATATATCTCGCCAACCTCTCAAATTGCTATAAGGTATATTAGTTTTCATCACTAGTAAGTAGTTGTTATCTAATATCAAATAGTATCCTAGAACATTTAGTCAAAAAGAAAAAACTTATAAACTTTATTTCCTTTTGTATGGATATGAACAGAGAAGATAGTACAGTTAAAGTAGACACTAAGGACAGAAAGATTTTATTAGAACTAGATTTCGATGCTCGTCAAACGAATTCGAAGATAGCAAAAAAGATAGGGCTAAGCAAACAAGGTGTAGAATACCGAATAAACAATTTGATTAAGAAAGGTGTAATTCTAGGATTTTACCCTATGATTAACAATTCTAAGCTTGGCTACATTTATGGCAGGATTTTATTTAGGTTTCAAAATTTGGATGGAACAACGGGTAAAAGATTGGTAGAAGATTTTAAATCGAATAAGAAATTTAACTGGATTCTCAAATCAGAGGGGCAATATGAATTCGGAACTGGGATTTGGGTAAAGACATTAAGCGAATTCAAAGAAATTGTTAGAAATATAAAAACTAAGTATAGCGCTTATATCAAAGACTTGAGAGAATCAATAGCCATTAGAGTTACTCACTATCAATATAGGGTTTTATTAAATACCGAAAACACTAAGAAAGTTGTATTTGAAGAAACACCATTAAGAGTAGAATTGGACATATTAGATAAAAGAATTCTGAAACTTCTATGTGATAATGCCAGAGCTCCTTTAGTAGAAATGTCGAATAAACTGAATGTATCGCCTAAAGTTTTAGCTTATCGCATCAAGAAATTGGAGAAAAACGGGGTTATATTAGGGTACCGACCTTTAATCGATCATTCTCTACTTGGTTATACCTACTATAAAATTTTATTTTATTTGAACGCGACTAAAAACGAATTTGAAACTTTTAGGAGATATCTCGAGGACCATCCGAAAGTAATTTACATTGTTGACGAAGTTGGTATCTGTGATATTGACGTAGAAGCGATGTTTGAATCTGAGAGAGATTATTTCGATTTTATGAAAGAGCTTAAGTTGAAATTTCCTAAGTTGATTAAAGAGTATGAAACTTTGATTGGAATGGAGAATTTGAAAGTTAATTATCTGCCTTATGATTTGTGATATCCAGAATTTTTATCATAGACACGTGTCCACGATATGAGATGAGTTGAAAGTTAGTCCCAATCGGGGAGTTGAACCCCGGTCTAGCGGGATCTGCATCCTTACGGATACCACAGCCGCTCACTCTACCGTTGAGCTAATTGGGACATGACTTGGATATTATTGTTTTAGCTTTTTAACAATTTGTATAGCATCTTTCGCAAAATCCTTTACTTCCTCAGGGCAGTTATCTAAACTATTAACTTGTTCCAAAGTATACCATTTGCATTCTTCGCTTCCACTCAGATTTTTACTTCCTTTAATTTTACCGATGTATCGCATGTCCATATGCTGATGGTCGCCGACACTATGCAGGCTTATCCCATAAGGTGCAGGTAAAATCTCGGCTGTAGGATACTCATCTTTATGGTTTGCTAGTTTAAAAATCTCAATATCCAACCCAGATTCTTCTTTTACCTCTCTTTTAACAGCTTGGATAGGGGTTTCATTCTCTTCTATGTGACCGCCGACAGGCAGCCATAATTTTAATTTTTTATGGTTTACCAAGAGAACTTTATCATCATCTATAACATATGCCGTTGCGGTAAAATGCCTAACTGAATTTTGTTCGCTTAGTTTCATAATTGAAATGCTGGTGGTGGGATTTCAACCCACGGCCTCCGCGTGTCTTATGTCATCCTTTGTCAAAGCTCATTAACAGTATGAGCACGGTGATCTAAGCACTGATCTACACCAGCCTGTTAATAAATTGCAGGCGAATATTTATTTCTATAGCTTTGTGCCAACCTTTGTTTCGTACATCTCCTTGGACATCATGAAGTATACCACAGTAATTGTTGTCAGTGTTCCCGCTACTCCTATGGTGGCTGGCGTGGTTATATTGTTCTCCAATAGAAAAACGAAATGCAGCATTACGGCGACTAGGATGAACATTCCCAAAGCCACGACCCAGAACACAGGCGCTTCATGCCCTGTTTCTTTCACAGATTTTTCGCCTGCTTGAATTGCGAGAAATAAACTGATGCCTGCCAGAAAACCGTTGAAGGCTACAAATCCCCATATAATGAATGAAGGGTATCCCAGATTGTTCAGAATGAGGTACAAAGTCACAAAAACGAAGAAAACGAATACTGTTACCAGGCCGTCTCTTAAAAAGGTTGGCATAATAATTCTTGGATTTGTATGGAATAAAGTTTAAGTAGATGGTCGGAAAACTAAAGATAATGAACCTTATAATTCTGGGTCCCCATGGCGCAGGCAAAGGCACGCAAGCGAAATTGATTTCCGAACGTTATAAAATACCGCGGATTTCGACTGGAGATATTTTCAGGGAACACATGAAAAACAACACAAATTTCGGCAAGAAGGTTAAGAGTTACATGGATGGGAATGTTTATGTCCCTGATAAGCTCACCAATGTCGTCATCGGAGTGAAGCTGAAACAACACAAACCGGAGGGATTCATACTGGATGGGTATCCGAGAACTCTGGCTCAAGCCGAATTCCTCGACAGGCTTTTGGCGGAACTGGAAACCGAAATAGACGGGGTGATTAATCTGGGTGTGAATAAGGAAGAGCTCATCAAACGAATGATTAAGAGAGGCAAGGAAGAAGGCAGGATGGATGACACGGAGGAAGGCATACGAAGCAGGATGCATGAGTATGAAACGAAGGCCGAGCCTGTTGTAGGGTATTACAGAAGCATGGGAAAAATAGTCGACATAAACGGCGACCAGACAATCGAGAAAGTTTTTAAGGACATTAAGCAAGTTTTAGATAGGTTGATAGGATGACTGAAAGGACACTGATTATAGTCAAACCAGATGGTGTTAGAAGAAAACTTGTCGATGAAATAATAAAACGCTACGAAAAAGAAGGATTGAAGGTTGTAAGGAAGAAAATTATGCATGCCGATTCCGCACTTCTTCGTCGGCATTATTCGGCGCATATTGAGAAACCCTTCTATAGGGGGCTGGAGAAGTTCATGTCAAACGGCGCTGTAGTTGCAATGATATTGGAAGGTGAAGACGCAGCGGCGCATGCAAGAAAAATAACTGGCGCCACCGATCCCAGCAAGGCTGAGAAGGGAACGATTAGGGGAGATATGGGGGTTGACTCTTTGGAGAAAGCTGATAGAGAGGGCAGGGCCATCGAGAATCTCGTTCATGCGTCTGGAACTAGAGAAGAGGCGGAGAAGGAAATCAAGCTGTGGTTTGGTTAATTATTCAAAAATTCCTAAACTAATATAGATTGTATGTTTGAAGAGGAAGTTACAAAGCTTTTGAGGAATTCTGGTGTAGAGATATCTTCCATGGAATTAGAAATACCGTCGCAGGAAGAATTCGGTGATTTTTCATTCCCTTGTTTTAAGTTGGGCAGGGAACAGAAAAGGAATCCGAGTGAAATAGCAGATGATATTGCAACGAAAATAAAAATTGCTAAAAATTCTATAATAGGGAAGGTGGAATCGAAAGGCGCGTATGTTAACTTTTTCTTTGACTTTTCAAAGTTTTCTGAGTACGTGTTAAAACAGATTTTAAATAAGAAAGAAAATTATGGAAAGGGGAACGAAAAACAAAAAATAATGGTTGAGTTTGCACATCCCAACACGCATAAAT
>CAYXOT010000063.1:0-4449 GCA_964466985.1 uncultured archaeon | reverse complement strand
TCAAAATCAAAAGAATAAGCTTTTATTTGTGCTATTATTAAGCAGAGAAAATGCTCATAGCAGCCATTAGTGATGCGGAATATTACAAGATTTAAATAACTCAAAAGGATAATAGTTAATATGAGAAAAGAACCTAATCCTCAAGCCGAACAAAAGAAAAGAGAATGGATTGAGTTTGTAATGAAAAATAGAGGTTTCTTCGAAAAATTGGCTAGGAAAGTGAAGCGATGAGTCTCCTTAGTTCTATGTAGCTCAAGATATTGTCGTAGATTTTATTTTCCCTTACTTTTTCAATGAGGTTCTTGTCACCTGTAACAAGGTAGGCATTTATACCAACGGCGATTACAAGATGCTGGAAGTTTATCAGAGTTCTCAATCTTAGCTTCAAATTACCAGCAACTTCAACTAGATACTGATCAAATCTGAATTCTGCTATGTATTCGCAATTCAATAATTTCATCAGCTCATTCCAGACTTCTTCTACCTTGTTTTTATCCATTCCATAACCAGCTACCATCTCTCGCATAACCTCAGCTTTGGTATAGAATGATGTAACAAAATCCATTTTGTCTAAATTGTCTATGAAGAACTCCAATTTATCGGGCATTACAAAAGCCCTCTTACCTTTGAATGCCAGAGCTTGATTTATGAAGAAATCTTCTACGGTGTTTGTATCTAAATAAATTCTCATCTTTTCCGTACACTGATTATTCTAATTTCGGAAGTTAAATCCTGTGCACACATATTGTTGACCATACCTTCTGCATTACCTCAAAATCAAAAGAATAAGCTTTTATTTGTGCTATTATTAAGCAGAGAAAATGCTCATAGCAGCCATTAGTGATGCGGAATATTACAAGATTTAAATAACTCAAAAGGATAATAGTTAATATGAGAAAAGAACCTAATCCTCAAGCCGAACAAAAGAAAAGAGAATGGATTGAGTTTGTAATGAAAAATAGAGATATTTTTGAAAAGATAGCTAGGCGTGTTGAAAAAGGGAAGCGATGAGTTTCCTAAATTCTACATAGCTCAAAACCTTGTCATAGATTTTATATTTCCCACACATTTCTATCAAATCTTTGTCCCCACTAACAAGATATGCATCTTCTTTTATTGCTATGAAAAGATGGATGAAATTCACCAAAGTTCTTAATTTCATTCTAATTTTTTTAGGATATAAGCTAAATTTTTCATCTATTCTAAATTCTTTAATAAAATGGCATTCCAGTTCTTTCAAGAAATTTTCCCATAACTTATTAAATTGTTCTTCATTTAATCCATATCCTGCTATCAATTCTCTTGAGATTTCTGCTTCCGTCGCTATCGATGTCACAAATTGTATTTTGTCTGTGTTTTCTAGAAAGAATTTTAGTTTTTCTGGAATTTTTGGCGGAACATCTCTTTTAAGTGCAATTGCTTGGTTGATAAATGAATCTTCTATAGTGTTTGTATCCAAGTAAACTTTAATCTTTCCCATAAGCTGATTATTCTACTTTCTCTGAATTAAGTCTTGTGTGCACGCACCTTGCCACTCATACCTTCTGCATTACCTCAAAATCAAAAGAATAAGCTTTTATTTGTGCTATTATTAAGCAGAGAAAATGCTTATAGCGGCCACGAGCGACATTCATTCTCCGAGATATTATGAGGATTTTGTCAAGGCTATCGACAAGTTACAGGTGAGCCCTGATTTGTTCCTTTTGGCTGGGGACATGATTGAACGCGGCAACCCGCCAGAAGAATACGGGCGTGTATACAACGCTTTATTCGGCAAAGTATCCTGCCCGATAGTTGCATGCTTCGGCAACAACGAGTTCATCCCGGATATCAGAACACAATTGAAATTGAAGATGAAGGACATAAAATTCCTGGACGGTGAGGCGATAGAAATCAAGACAGGATACGACACCGTAGGCATCGTCGGTACAATCGGCGGTTTGGACACACCGACAAATTGGCAGAGGATAAACATACCAAACATCGAGAAGGTATACCAGGAAAGAATGCAGACTGTCGACAAGTTCCTGCACAGGATGTATGCGCAAATCAAGATTGTCCTGATGCATTATGCCCCGACATATAGAACTCTAGTCGGGGAGAATCCGCGCTTTTACGGTGGCATGGGTTCGCAGATGTACGAAAATGTATTATTGCAGAGAAAACCTTCAGTGGTAATTCACGGCCACTCGCACCGAGGCTCGAAATCCGCCTGGATTGACACGGTTCCTATCTTCAACGTATCATTCCCTGTTAATCGTGAGATAGTTGTCATCGATACGGAAAAGATAAAGCCTGGTTTAGCAAAATTTGTTTAATGGTTATATGCCTTTGTTAGAAAGTTTGTTGAATTTGGATATTTCAATTTTTCTCTTTATCAACAAATCTTTGTCTAATCCTATTTTCGATTTTCTTTTCAGGTATATGTTTTATTCAGCCTACATTTTAGAATTCTTTTTTATTTTGGTAATTATTTATTTTTTCCTGAAGAAAGAAAAAGCTCTTGCTTTGTTGCTGATATTTACTCTCGTTGTCAACCTTTTTGTCGCTTCAATTCTAAAGTCAGATTTTGAAAGAGAAAGGCCTTATCAAATTCTCGAAGCAAAAAAGTTGATTAATGCCGAGGATAATAGTAGCTTCCCGTCCAGACATGCGGAACTGGCTTTTGCATTTTCTACTATAATGATTTTCTTTTATCGAAGGTTTGGACTCTTGTTAATTTTGATATCGGCAATCATTGGCATCGGAAGAATTTATGTTGGTATACATTATCCAAGTGATGTGGTAGGAGGAGCTTTAATTGGTATTTTACTCTCAATTTTTATTTTAAAATTGAACATCGTGAAAATGAAGGCATTAAAGAAACGTTAGCGCCTCTTTTTCGACAGTTGATAGACCTCAAGAACTTCCTGAAACAGGCTCAGTATCAAAGGCCCGACGACAATGCCTGGAAGCCCTAAAAACGTCACCCCGCCCACAACACCGAGGATTACATAGAGTGGATGCACTTTCACCCTGAACCTCACTATCCACGGGCGGATGAAGTTGTCTATGTTGCTGATTACAAGAAATCCGTACAAAATCAATCCTATTCCGCTGAAAGGATGTCCTTGAGCGACCAAAATTATGGCTGCGGGTATGTACACTGCGGGAGGACCCAGGAACGGAATCAGGGCAAGCACGCCTGTAAGAAAACCGAGTAGAATGACATTTGACATCCCAAAGAGAAGATATCCGATACCTCCAAGCGCTCCTTGCAAAACTGCGGTCGCAAATAGTCCCAAGAAAAGCCCTTGAACAGTCTTGTAGGCACGGTCGAACAGGTGGTCTTTGTATTTCTCCTCTATCGGGAATCGCTTTTTAATTTGATCGATCATCATCTTTCCGTCGATAAAAAGATAGAACATTATGAAGAACATCAGGACAATGCCCGCAAGGAAGTTAACAATTGTTCTTGTGAAGGCGATTATGTTCCCGATGACATAGGATCTGATTGTTGACGACAGCTCAAGAATCCAAACCCTTAATGTGTCAGCAAAGTTGAATTCCACACCGAAAAAACTTTCCAGCTTGTTTTCTATATTCTGAAGATTTGTAAATTCGGCTACGCTTATGTTTGTTATTATGTCGCGCGCTTGCGCGAAAATTGTAACTGTCAGGTAAACTGAAGGCACGATGATTACAATTATTATCAAGAGGATGACTATTATCGCTACCAAAGGGGCGAATGTGAGCTTTGATTTGAGCCTTTCATAAAGGGGATAGGCGACTATTGTAAGGATGATTGAAAAGAGTATGTATGTGAGGAAGGGTTTCAATATAAGAAAACTTACAAAGGCCAAGAGAACCAACAGTATAAGCAGAAATCTGTCGTCTTTCATTAATTATAATTTCTTTTTGTTATAAAAGAGGTATGCCCTTGCCCCGTGCATTCGAGTCATGACTAGGCTGTGCCAAGAGTTCATCTCAGGCGTTAAAAGGCAAGGTAAATAGAAGTTGGTTTGCAGGTTTAAATAATCTCATTCACAACTAGTCTTTGAGGCAATGTCTGGTGGACTACGGGTATCAGGATAACATTTTTATTTACTTCTACTCCTAAATCAATTCAATCCATGATGCTTATGAAACTTACACCTAAGATTAAAGAAACGGTTTGGAATCCAAAATTGGAGAAATTGGTAAGAGAGAAATGGGAAAAGGAAAAGCTGTACCAGTTCAATGTCAACAGTAAGAAAAAGATTTTTACAATAGACACGCCACCTCCGTATCCGAGATCAAATTAAATTGACGGTAATGGGAGACCGTGGCATGTTGGAGCCGCAGCTCATTTCTCACAGATAGATATGATAGCGCGCACGGCAAGAATGCTTGGTCATGAGACACTGTTTCCTATAGGGATTGACAGAAACGGTCTGCCAGTAGAGATTTACACGGAAAAAAAATTCAACA
>CAYXOT010000062.1:0-4476 GCA_964466985.1 uncultured archaeon | reverse complement strand
GATTATGATGTTATAGTATGCACTACCGAGAAACTCGAGTCATTGCTCAGGCACAATATCTCTTGGATAAATAAAGTAGGGCTGATAATCGTAGACGAAATACACATGCTGAACGATTCCTCACGGGGGCCGACTCTAGAAATTCTTCTGACAAAGCTTATGAAAACTGTACCTGGAGCACAAATCCTTGGATTATCTGCAACAATTAGCAATGCCGATGAGCTATCAAGATGGCTTAATGCTGCACTCGTTGTCAGCGACTTTAGACCAGTTAAATTATATGAAGGAGTGTCATTCGATTCAAAGATTCATTTCGATGAAAAGGACGGGTATGAGCTAAACGAATCGGAGGATGTAGAGAATGCGATCATCCAGAATACATTAGAGTTGAACAAACAGGCCCTTGTATTTACATCAACCAGAAAGAATGCCGAGAGTCTGGCTGAAAGATTATGTAAAACTGTCAGATACAAACTAAAAAAAGACGACCAGTATAAGTTAGATTCTTTATACAAAGAAGCGGAAAATGTTTTAGAATACCCAACACAACAATGTAAGAAATTGGGGGCGTGTATAAAATCCGGTGTAGCTTTTCACCATGCAGGATTGTTAGGCAAACAGAAAAATTTAATAGAAGATAATTTCAGAAACGGGTTGATAAAAACAATTGTCGCCACACCGACATTAGCACTCGGTGTTAACCTTCCCGCATTTAGAGTTTTGGTCCGAGATGCTAAACGATATTACCAGGGAATAGGTTCTAGTTACATTCCTGTTCTTGAGTACAAACAATTTGTTGGAAGGGCGGGTAGACCAACTTACGATACTTTTGGCGAATCTATATTACTAGCCAAAACAGCGGATGAAGCGAAAGATTTAATTCAACATTTTATTTTCGGCAAGCCAGAAGACATCACATCAAAACTTGCACTAGAGCCTATACTAAGAATGCATACATTAGCTTTAATCGCAAGTGAATTCTGCAACTCTGAAGAATCTATTTTTAAATTTTTCGAGAAGACTTTCTACGCGTTTCATTATGGTGATATATATCTTGTGTGCGAGAAGATATATGAAATTTTAGAAGAACTTTCAAAATGGAATCTAATTACAATAAAGAGAACAAATTTAAACGCGACAAGAATAGGCAAGAGAGTTTCAGAGCTGTATATAGACCCTTTGACTGCACACGAATTTCTAAATGCATTAAAAGTTTATAAAAAACGCCAGCTCGCAGAGTTCAGTTTTCTGCAATTAATCTCCAATTCGTTGGAAATGCGACCTTTAGCATCAGTCAGAGATTCTGAGAGATCTGAAATAGAAGAAATAATTTTACAAAAAAATAAACAAATTTTACAACAGATACCGGAAGAATATGATTTGGAATTTGAAAATTTCTTAGATTCAATAAAAACAACATTGGTGTTTGAAGAGTGGATTAATGAAGCAACCGAAGATCAGATTCTTACCAAATTCAAAGTTGCTCCTGGAGAGTTGCATGGAAAGCTTCAGTTGATAGACTGGCTGATATATGGTTTGCATGAGTTAGCATTGTTAAGCGGATATAATGATATTTTAAGCATATTAAGAAAATTGCGAGTTAGGTTAAAGTATGGCATTAAGGAAGAATTGGTAACCTTAGTGAAATTGAAAGGGGTAGGGCGTATCAGGGCACGTCGTCTATTCGCAGAGGGTCTCGGTTCACTTGATAAATTAAGAAAGGTATCAACAGAAAGGCTATCAGAAATAATAGGAGTAAAAATTGCCAATGAAATCAAAAAACAATTGGGAAAGAAAGTTGAAAAGATGAAAGAAGAAAGGCAAATTACTCTTGGAAATTATTAATGGGGTCGCTGGGATTTGAACCCAGGTCTCAAGCATTCTCGACAGATTTCCCGAAGCTCGAAGCCTACCATTCTAGACATATTAGCTAGCCGACGACCCCCACGTCAATTTAATGTACTCTTTAATAATCATTTTCTTGTAATTTAATTGGATATAAGGTAAAATGAATTCTTTAAAGAATTCGTACGTCTTCGAAGAAACTAAAAACTCTAGACTATACGCTGAACCTTCAATCACCCTTCCACTCAGGTAGCTTTTCTTACACACCTTGCTAATTGAAGTCCCACATTTTAATTTCTTTTCTAAAACATCTTGCAATTTTGTTTGCGTATGGCCGCTTGAAATTCTTATAGCACATTGCGGATATTTCTGGCGTTTTATTCTAACGTCTCCATCACCATCTATCACACCTGACAAATAAGCTCCTAAAAACTCTGGCTTTTCAACTATCCATAATGAAGGTCTAGGAGGATCTTTAAACTTTATATCCAGACTCTTGAAAGTTTCAATCAAAGCTGTTACGCGTATGTGAAAAGCAAAGCTACTTCTTTTTGTTCTCCATATGCCAGATTTTCTTTTGAATATGAGTTCCGACAACTCTTTAAATTTAATTAACATCGGTAACGAATTTTTTGATACCTCAAATGAAATCATATGTCTAACCATTCTTCTACCCTTCTCAGAATATTTGTAAAGGGAACCATCTGTCTGTACCACACCTATCCAATATGCCAACTCCGATGATGGTCTAACGCCCACTTCTCCCATTTCTATCATCTAACTTTAAAAATTGTTTAATGTCTGATATCCGACTTTCGGAGGGGGTCATTTCCCACATGTTTTGTGAAGGAGGTAATATACGACCCATTTCGTTTATTAGAACTAATGTAAATCTAATTTCGACTGAAAATTCCTTATTATGTCATAGAACAAGCTATACTACAACCCCTATAACAGGTTTCCATAACTTGTTAGGACTGCAATCAAATAAAATAAAAACGCGTTCGAACCATAAACAATTGCAATCTTCGTTGTGAATGACAGATAACGTTTCAGAACCGCTATAAAAGATCCTAAAATAAGTATTGCGAATGGTGCTAAAAAGTTATATCCAGTTACTGAAAAGTATAGCACCGAAATCAAAAATCCAACAAGTGACCATATAGTAACTAATCTTAATATTTTAAACTGCCTCTTTCCCATTTTTTCGTCTATGAGTCTGTCTATAAACATACCTATAACATTCCCAAGAACAAGAAATATCAAAATTTTAGCATCAATAAAGGTTGCTATTGCCAAATAAGGAAGTAGAAATGCGATGGGCTGTACAAGTATATCCGAATAAACTCTTCTACTAGTCAGAAAATTATGAATGGACATAAGTAAAACAAAACCCATCGCGTAAAGGATTGTGTTCATCAATAAGTAAAGACCAAATATTAAAAATGATAAGGAAATCCCGAATAAAGGTTTACCGCGTAGTGATATTTTCCTATCGCGATCTACAAAATCATTTACTAAATTGGCGTGTATCAAAAGAAAAGCCCACCCCATTATTTGTGGCAGAACGTCTACTATGGTTGTATTGGTCGTGATTAATGCCATAGAAACTGGGATTAAAACAGTCGGCAAATATCTGAGCCTTAGAAGGTCGCTATCAAACCACATAAACAGAATTTAATCTATATCATTTAAGTTCTTTAGCTAATTCTTTTAGTTTTGCTATTC
Organism: uncultured archaeon; assembly: GCA_964466985.1. Taxonomy (GTDB): domain Archaea; phylum Aenigmatarchaeota; class Aenigmatarchaeia; order CG10238-14; family SCSR01; genus JACOWB01. Next base: position 903 of record CAYXOT010000062.1, on the reverse strand, counting down.
TGGATTCGACAGGAGGGTGGGTACTGAAGAGTGACATTAAAACATCTTCTTTGAAAGGATTGACTATAAACAAATGTGCGGTTGCATCATTTCCTGCTATCGGATTTTGCTTAGCAACTTTGGAAATTTTTTCTAGTGCAGACGCAAGATCTAAAGGTTTCTTGGATGTTAAAGCACCTGTTCTGTCGGCAGCAAATTCTCTTGTACGCGTTATGGCTAGTTGAATTAGCATTGCCGCTATAGGAGCTAGTAAAAGTAAAGGTAAAAATATTAATCCGCCAGACTGTTTTCTCTCACCACCCATGAATAGACTATACCATGCAATTTGTGCAATGTACGCGATGGCTCCTGCAATTGTCGCAGCTATCGTTGAAGTAAGTGTATCTCTGTTTTTAACATGAGACAGTTCATGGGATATAACACCTTCTATTTCCTCGTCATTCAGATTCTTCAACAGTCCAGCTGTCACTGCAATAGCAGCATTTTTATAATTTCTCCCCGTGGCAAATGCATTTGGAACAGGAAGATTCACAAAGTAGACTTTAGGTTTAGGTATCCCCATTTCTTTTGACAAATTTTCGACAACCTTATGGAGCTTAGGTTCTTCTGATTTTTGTAGCGGTTTGGCTCTGTACATTGCCAGAACTATCTTGTCGGAAAACCAATATGCCAGGAAATTCATAACGAAAGCTATTCCTAAGAAAACAGTCATTCCAAACATTCCTTGCCAGAGCCAACCTATGGCTAGTAGAATTCCTGTCAGGAAGCCGAGTAGCAATGCGGTTCTCAAGTAAGACATATTCTCTACTATTACTCACCAGCTTTTAAACTTTTCTCCCGAGTATAAGGATACTGTCCACATAACGTCACCTTAACTCCTGATACCAGAATGCAAACATTCTC
>CAYXOT010000061.1:0-4591 GCA_964466985.1 uncultured archaeon | reverse complement strand
AATAATTTGTTAGTTAAATCTAAATCCTTTCACAATTTGTTGCTGTATCCGCATTTTGTGCAGACATAGAGTTCTGAATATATTGATTCGTCGTGCGTAGAAACGACCTTCTTCAAGACTATTTTGTGTTTTTCATGCGAATTTTTCAAACAGCTTTCACAAAATGGATAGCTCCAACTATGCGAATATGTGTGGCTTAAACTCATCTTCCAGTCGACCAACCTGTTAATTGTTTATAATTTTGTTAATAAATGTATTGTATGGAGTATTCCAAACTTGCAGAAAGATACGAGAAGTTGGAATCTGTCCCCTCTAAATTAGCAAAGACGGATATTATAGCTGAGTTTTTGAGGCAGGTTCCTTCGAGAGAACTGCCGGAAATCGTTTCGTTATTGCAAGGGAGAGTGTTTCCCACATCTTCAGAATATGAACTAGGAGTGGCTACTCAAATGATGATTAAGGCTATTTCCAAAGCTTCCGGTTTTTCTATAGGCAAAGTTGAAGACGTGTTTAAGAGAACTGGCGATTTGGGACTCGCTACCGAGCAATGCATAAGATCAAAGAAGCAGGCAAGCCTCTTGAAAAGAAAATTAACAGTGGAGCATGTTTTTGAAAATCTGCGGAAACTCCCAGCAACCACAGGTTCTGGTTCACAGGATAAAAAATTAAATCTCATAGCAGAGTTGATAATTTCTGCACAGCCGCAAGAGGCGCGATATGTTGTGAGAACTGTGTTGGGTGAATTGAGGGTTGGCGCCGCAGAAGGGATAATCAGGGACGCCATTGTCAACGCATTTTTGGTTGATGAAAAATCAAGCAAAGAAGATAAAGAAAAGGCTACAGAAGCTGTTGAATGCGCATGGAGTCTGACGAATGATTACGGTGAGGTAGCTCAGCTAGCTAAAGAAAGGGGAATCAAAGGGTTGCAGAAAGTCGGTATTCAACTCGGCAGACCGTTGCAAGTCATGTTGGGCCTCGCCGCAGACAAAATAGAAGACGTTGTTAAAGATTTTGGCGAAGTGATTGCGGAATACAAGTATGATGGGATGAGGGTTATTATAGAAAAAAAGGGAAGCCACTTTTGGCTCTTTACAAGAAGGCAGGAGGATGTCACAAAACAGTTTCCTGATATAGTAGAGCTTGCGAAAAAATGTCTGAGTGCTGAAGAATGCGTTGTTGAAGGTGAAGCGTTGGGGACAGACACTAAAACAGGATACACTCTGCCATTCCAGTCACTTAGCCAGAGAATTCAGAGGAAATATGACATTGATAAAATGGTCAAGGAAATTCCTGTTCAGGTGAATCTTTTCGATATACTATATGTCAATGGCAAGCCACTTTTTGGCGAGACTCTGACAGAAAGACGAAAAGAACTCGCGAAAATTTTGAAGCCGATAAAAGGCAAGTTCCAGTTGGCAAAATCAATAACTACAAGCGATGTTAAAAAATTGGAAGAGTTTTATGACGATGCCATTAGCGACAAACAAGAAGGCCTTATGTTGAAAGTTCCCAATACAAAATATGTGTTCGGCAGGCACGTCGGCACAATGTACAAAATAAAACCAACAATGGAGAATCTTGATCTTGTTGTTATCGGTGCGACATGGGGTGAAGGCACAAGAGCCAGATGGTTAACAAGTTACATGTTGGCGTGTAGAGACGAGGGTACAGGAAAACTTTTGGAATGCGGGATGATCAGCACGGGGTTAACGGAGGAAGAATATAAACAGACTACACAGATGCTAATGCCCTTAATAATAAGAGAAGGCGGTAGAACAGTCTGGGTTAAACCAAAAATAATTATGGAAGTAGGCTATCAGGAGATACAAAAGTCACCAAATTACAGTTCTGGATTTGCACTTAGGTTCCCTAGATTTATTAGGTTTAGACAGATGGATAAAACAGAGCCAGACACATTGGATAGAATCAAGTCACTTTATAAATCGGGAGGGAGAGCTGGTTAATTATTTTCCATTCTTAACTTTTCGAGTAGTTTGATTAGTCCAAAATGCAAGTCTCCTTATTGGAATGTGCCTAAAAGATAGAGAAATTCTAAGAGTAGTATAAGTTCTTAATCCTTTCCACCCGATTAATTATCACCAAGTAACACAAAGACTTATAAGCTTAGAGTTAGAATTAAAATCATCGTGATAAAATGCCGTTGGCTTCGCAAAAAGTGATGGACGCATTGAAAGGAATAGGTCTGAATCTCTACGAAAGGAATCTCTGGGTAGCTTTGCTTGCAAGAGGAACATCGACAGCCGGCGAATTATCAGAAATCGCAAAAGTTCCTAGGTCAAGAAGCTATGACATACTGCAGAGTCTTGCTGATAAGGGATTTGTTGTCGTTCAGACAGCCAAACCGCTAAAATATGTTGCTATTAACCCTGGTGAAGCTTTGGACAGGGCCAAAAAGAAAGTAGAGGAAGATACGAAAACAGCTGTCGAAAGGATGGACGATATGAAGTCGTCCCAGACGATGAGGGAATTGAGTTCTGTTTATACGCAAGGATTGAACATGATTGCACCTGAGGAATTAACAGGAGCGTTGAAAGGGAAATATTCTGTCTCGCAGCAAATGACATCAATGTTCAAGGTTGCAAACAAAAGGATAAACATCGTCACAACTCCTGAAGGTTTGGATGATTTGTTCGAGAACCATTACAATGATTTAAAGCGCGCTGTTGAACGAGGAGTTAAGGTGCAGATAGCTGCGACTGGGTTGGATAAGTCTACAGAAGCAGTCAGAGGATTGAATGGTGTGGCTGAAGTAAGGGGATTAAACAATAGAGATTTACCGATAGCTGGAAGATTTGCAGTCGTTGATGGTAAAGAGATTGTATTCTCATTGACAGACCACAAAGTTCACGAAACGCAGCATATGGCGTTCTGGAGCAAGAGCGAGCATGCGGCTACTAGCTTGTTAGAGCCTTTGTTCAAGATGGTGTGGAGCAATTCCAAGCCTGTTGGTTAAATATGAACAATTATCAAAATACCGAACAATATGGACGTAATGACAAATTATGGGCCAGAGCTTGGAGTGCAGGCGGAGTAGCAGCTTTATTAGCAGAAGGCGTAACATTATCTTATTTTGGTATTAGAGATGGTTTGGATAAAGATCTGATACTAGCAAGTACCTTTATGGTTGCATCTCCTATACAAACTCTGACTACAGTTATCACACGCGGCATTCTTGAAATAAACGATCTTTATGCTAGTGCTAGAGGACATGGAAGAAATGGGTACCTGTCTGAATCTCTTAATGGCTTGGAGTAGCGAAGCCCGTTAATTGATTATTTGAAATTCTTTATATCGTCTTGAACTTGTTTTACAAAATCATCTAATCTTACACCATACTTTACTTTGCCGTCTCTTGTTCTGACAGCCATCGTTTTATCTGCTTCCTCTTTCTTCCCGATTACAATTGCATATGGAAATTTTTGCATCTGAGAATTTCTTATCTTATATTCAATTGTATTAGACTCGAAATCACCAACAACTCTAAAACCATTATCAGACAATTCTTTCTCAACAGATTTAGCATATTCCAAGTTTTCATTTGATATAGACAGGACACTAACCTGCACTGGTGCTAACCAAACGGGGAATCTACCTTGGTAATGTTCTACCAGAATACCGATAAATCTTTCAAGCGAACCATAAATGACTCTATGAACAATCACCGGTCTGCGGTTCTTTCCATCACCACCTACATAGTTCAAATCAAATCTTTCAGGCATCATGAAATCAACCTGTACAGTTGCACATTGCCACGTCCTTCCTAAAGAATCTTTTATGTGAAAATCAATTTTTGGTCCGTAGAATGCACCTTCGCCAGAATTTACCTTGAATTTTAATTTTTTCTTTTCCAACGCTTTCTTTAGTGCATTCTCAGCATTATCCCAAATTTCTTTTGAGCCCATTGCCTTCTTTGGTTTCGTGGATAGCTCAACATGATATTCAAATCCAAAAATTTTGTAAAAATAATCTATCATGTCAACAACATTATCTATCTCATCAACTAATCGATCTTGGCTTGCAAAAATATGCGCATCGTCTTGTGTCAAAGCTCTTACTCTAAACAACCCTGATAATACTCCGCTTAATTCATTTCTGTGAATCAATCCCAATTCAGCTAACCTTAAAGGCAATTCCTTATAGCTTCTGCTTGTGTTTTTGAAAACCAAAATAGCTCCAGGGCAATTCATTGGTTTTAATGCAAAATCACGATCTTCAACATGCGTGAAAAACATGTTTTCTCTGAAATGATCCCAATGCCCACTGATTTCCCATAAGTTTCTATCGAGAATCACTGGAGTGTTAATTTCCTGATAACCGCTTTTTTGGTGTTCTTTTCTCCAAAAGTCAATCAGCAGATTTCTAATTAACCATCCTTTATTGTGCCAAAAAACCATCCCAGGTCCGACTTCATGGAAACTGTACAGATCCAACTGTTTGCCGATAACACGGTGGTCGTTCTCACTGAGAACTTCCTCTTTCATTTTGGGAAGTTTGGTCTTTCTTAAGACAGGTTTTTTAGCTTCAAGTCTTCCAATTTCTTCTGGTGTGTAGATTTTTGCAGTTTCAGCTA
>CAYXOT010000060.1:1639-4628 GCA_964466985.1 uncultured archaeon | reverse complement strand
GGCTCGGAGATGTGTATAAGGGACAGCTTATAAGTTGTACGCTTGCTCAGGGTCCATCACCTTCTCAAGTTCTTTGAGGACAGTTTTTATCCAACATATACAACCTAAAAGTCCGAATCGCTTCTTTGCCAGTATAAAACTCCATCTGCACTTCTCATTTACATCGGTTTATAGTATATCCCACTTCTTTCTAAAGTTGCCATGTCTTCTCCATTCACTATATTTCTGTTGCGATACCAAAACTTTTGAATCAAGTACCTCAAACCTGTATTCGATGTCATTAACATCCCTTCAGCATTGACAGGTATGCCTTCATAAGTATTCAGTGGAAAAACGTCTGTAGGATGAGTTCCAAATATAAATGTTGGTCCAAGTCGAGCACGTTTGAAGGAAGACTCTCTATCGTAAGCTCTGACACCATCCTCATACTTACAACGTAAAGTTACCCCCTCTTTGAGCACGCGTAAATTCATAAATCTCTCTAATTTGTTAACTTTAAATTCATTTCAATTTAGGTTTGTAGAATCTCATTAGTAAAGAATTTCCTACGACAGAAAACGAGCTGAAGGCCATCGCAGCACCTGCAATTATGGGCGACAACAATAATCCGAAGAATGGATACAGTATTCCAGCAGCTATCGGTATCCCAACAGTATTGTAAAAGAACGCCCAGAAAAGATTTTGCTTTATCTTGTTCACAGTGTATTTGCTCAAGTCGATAGCAGTTACAACATCGCGCAAGTCGTTCTTAATCAAAACAATCTTTCCAGTTTCCAATGCAGCGTCAGTTCCAGAACCTATGGCAATTCCCAAATCAGCCTGCGCCAACATTGGAGCATCGTTAATTCCGTCTCCAACAGTCGCTACTATGGCACCTTGGTCCTGCAACTCTTTCACCTTTTTAGCTTTATCCTGTGGCAAAACTTGCGACAGTATATACTCAATCCCCAACTGTCTGGCAACAGCATTGGCTGTTCTCTCGTTGTCACCCGTAATTATCCAAACATTAATTCCCATATTTCTCAGTGTGTCAACCGCCTCTTTTGAAAATTCCTTCAGCGTGTCTGCAACTGCGATTAGTCCAATAGCCTTGCCACCATAAGCAGCTATAACTACACTCTTTCCTTGATTTTCCAACTTTCCAATCTCTGATTCAAACTTTCCAACTTCAATACCATGCTCTTCCATCAGGAATTTGTTTCCGACAAGAATTTGTTTATTCAAATAAGCCGCCTTAATCCCCTTCCCGGAAATCGTCTGGTAAGATTTTACATTCGGTACAGCTAAGCCATCCGCCTTCGCTTTCTTCACAATAGTTTCACCAATAGGATGCTCTGACCCCACTTCAGCTATAGCAGCTAATCTCAAAACTTCTTCTTCCTTTACATTCGACAATCTCACAATATCGGTAGCAGACGGCTCGCCTTTTGTAAGTGTCCCGGTCTTGTCGAAAATTATTGTATTAACCTTCTTAGCAACTTCAAGCGCTTCACCGCCTTTTATCAGGATTCCATTCTGAGCACCCAATCCTGTTCCAACCAAAATTGCAGTTGGTGTGGCTATTCCCAATGCACATGGACATGCAATGATCAATATTGTGATGAATATTGTCAATGCGAAAATAGGGCTTTGGCCTAAAACAAACCATAATATGGCAGATACGATTGCTATTACTATCACGCTTGGAGTGAAAACAGATGCAACTTTATCAGCCAACCTTTGTATCGGTGCTTTTCCTGTTTGAGCCTCTTGAACAATTTTAATTATCTGTTGTAGAACAGTATCTTTCCCAACTTTCGTCGCCTTGAACTTCAGCAAACCAGACTTGTTTATAGTTGCTCCAATGACTTCATCATCTTTCCTTTTCGTGACAGGTATAGATTCCCCTGTAATCATGCTTTGGTCAACTGAAGATTCGCCTTCAATAGCAATCCCATCAACCGGAAACTTTTCTCCCGGCCTAACTACAACCACATCGCCAACTTGAACGTCTTCGATAAGAATTTCGACTTCTTTACCGTTTTTTATAATCCGCGCGGTCTTAGGTTGCAACCCCATTAACTTTTTGATAGATTCAGCGGCTTTGCCCTTCGCAATCTCTTCTAAAAATTTACCCAACAAGACAAGCGCTATGATGATTACCGAAGCGTCGAAATAAGTTTCACCAGTAAAAACGTTCGGAAAGAATGCAACAAGGGCGCTATAAAACCAAGCAGCAGTAGTGCCAGTTGCTATAAGTGTGTCCATGTTCGCGCTTCCGGCCTTCAATCCGTCCCACATACCTTTGTAGAATCTCCACCCGGCTACAAACTGGACTGGTGTAGCGAGAATCAGTAGAAGCAAATTGTTATACGGGAGTTTGTAAAAGAATGAAAGAACAACGACAGGTACAGATATTATCGCACTCATTATGACATAAAATCTGAGTTTCTTGAGTTCTCTTTCAGGCGCTTCGAAAGTTTTTATGCAAGTCCCGCTGCAGAAATAGATAGTCTTACCGTCAACATCTTTCTTAAAAATAGCCTTTTTCTCGTCTACATGCATCCCGCAGACAGGGTCTACCACCATAATAGAATATTGTCCCCACTATTTAACAAACTTCTCGGGATTAATCATGAACTCAGCTTGACAGTTATTGCTGCAGAAATAGTATGTCTTTCCTTTGTGCTGAGCCTTAATGTTAGCTTCAGGTATAGTCATCTTGCAAACGGGGTCCGTAGCCATTATCTCCTTCCCAGTACCATGCTCCTGCCCGAGTTATCTTTCGAGAAATCAGTAACATTATTCTGTTGCATTATTATCTCTTCTTCTGTCTCATCACCATATGTAATCAAAATCTTGTCCAAGTCTTCGAAGGCGTAATCCCCATATTCAAAATTCTGTCCCCACGTTTCATTTTCATGCTTCACGTACATCTTTAATGTGCTTGTTCCGTCATTACAATATTTAGCATCATTATTGACCTCAAAACATTCTGAGTTAAATTTCA
>CAYXOT010000060.1:0-1629 GCA_964466985.1 uncultured archaeon | reverse complement strand
ATTTCATCCCCAAAGTCCTGAAGAACATTTTCAACGGGACATTTGTGGCATGCATATGGATGACAGTTCCGGCGCCCGGTCCAGTTTCAACATGCACATAAGGACTTGCTACAAAGAGCTCCTCAGGTAATGGTGTAAATTGTTCTCCGTCCATGTATACTGCAAAATCGGCATGAATGTGCGTGGAGCCTAATGCCCCCGTTCCTTCAGTTGTGACGGCCCAAAATATGCCATAGCCAATAAGGACAACAACCAATAGAGGAATCCCTATGGCGAATATCTTTCCTGTTGAAAGTTTCTTTTTATGATGTCCAGTTGCAGCCTCAGGCTGTCTCTCACTGTGTGCATCATTTTTATGCTGTCTCAAAGCATTTTCTGTCTTGAATTTCTTACTGCAAACATCGCAAGAAACTTTTTCCATAACAATCAAACCCGCAAGCAACTATCAATCAATTCTTTTGTTATCTCAAATCTGTCGTCGCAAAGAGTGAATAATTCATCATGTATAGTTCTTGGATAATAGTATACTTGAATGATTACTCCAATATCCTTTGATTCTTGAACTGCAGGAACCAAATCACTGTCCCCACTAACAATAATAGCTTTTTGTATATGCCCAGTGGCACTCAACTTTATGATATCTACTGTCATTAAGTTATCTACTCTTTTCTGAATGAATTGGCCTGACTGATAACTTAATTTACCTAGTCTTATTTCAAAGCGAGGAAGTTTCTTTAGCTGAGAAATAAACTTATTTGCATCAGAATATCTTTTTCTTTCTTCTTCAGTCGGAGGGCTACCCTGATATGGTAAACAATAATAGTAGTAGGTTCTAAAACGTTCCGAATTTGCATTCTTGGATAATATCTCAGAGAATTTCAAGAAATCCACTTTTGGTTCATCAAAGTTTTTCAAAACTTTTGCAAAGTACCCTCCATCCAAGAAAATAGCAGCTTTATCCATTAAAATCTCTGAATTAGTTAGAATAAGAAATATTTATGCCTGTCGTCCAACAGAACGACAGCGGGTATATTGATAATATTTAGTATTTCAATACTATTTAAATGTTTCCTTAATAGCCCAATGCTGGTGGTCGGCATACATTCAGCTCGGGAAAAGTAAACCCACAAACTCTTTTATGAATATAGACGAAAGCAATAAATAAAGTCCAACTAAGATTAAAATTACAGCACCCCATTTCTTTATTTTCGGTGCAATATTAGTCAACTTTTCTATAGTTTTTCCCTTTGCTAAACCAACAAGAAGGGATAACACTATCATTAGAAAAGCCATTGTTAGTGAAAAAATAATGAAGGCGGTTAATGCAGATGCGAAACCACCTGTACTGAAAGCAAATAGTATTAGCCCAGCAAGTATAGGACCTACGCACCCAATTCCAATTACATTATAAGCAAAGCCATAAGTGAATGCTTTAGCTGATGAATGTTGCCGAATAACCAATCTATTGCTATACCCAGCTATTCTGTGGAAGAACCCTAATCCAGTGAAATATTGCGAGAATCCAAATAAGATCAAAACAGAACCTACAACCCCTCTGAAGATTCTAACATACAAGTTTGGCTGGTCTGTTGATAATGCAAACGATTTAGCGAAATTCTCGCCTAAAAT
>CAYXOT010000059.1:0-4631 GCA_964466985.1 uncultured archaeon | reverse complement strand
GCTCCTGCAGCCTCAATGCAACAGGCGCCATGCTTAAACCAGCGTCTTCGCCTTTCGGCCTTCCGAGCCAGCCTGCTGCAAGAATTATTTTTGCATTGTTTTTTATGAGATATTCAAGTGTTGGCAGGGCATCCCTGATTCTGGAATCATCTCTCACCCTTTTCGGGTCAAGCAGATTTCTGTCTGAATCCAGAGGAACATCAAAAGAGCATCTTAGAAATACTTTTTTTCCTTTGACATCAGTTTTATCAAGGCTTTGAATCTTCTGCATGCAGAAGGCGAATCAATTTTCGTTTTAAAGCTTTTCGTTTTAATAATTGAACATACTCTCACTAATTTTTCCAGAAATTGCCAGACAATCCTATAATCAATCCGCTGATGCCGACAATTGAATGCAGAATTGTGTCTAGGCTGTTGAATGCATCCAAATTTCCGAAATCAGGAAAAGCAAATCCGAACAATGCAACAAAAGTGAAGAACGCTCCATTTGCAATGGCAAAAGGCTTCCAGAATTTTGGATTGTCCCAGCCATAATAAAGCACTGCCGAGCCGAGAATTACATGAAATACCTTGTGCCACGTCTCTGGCCTGTAGCCGAACCTTGAATAGTCAGAAACCAACGAAATTATAACTAAAACAAAGGCAATTCCAATAATCCTAGTGTATGATTTCTGCAATTGCTCGGCTTTCACTTGCCCTTCATCTCCTTCCTTATGCACATTTCAATCCTTCCTGACATGTTTATGCCATTCTGCCTGCAGTAGCTCCTGAATTTGTTGAATAATTCCTCGTCTATCGTGAACGAAACCCTTGTTTTATAATTTACTTTTCTAAGCTTGCCTGTCCTGTCCAATTCCTCAAGCGCATTTAAGACATCCTGGTTTCTTGCGATTACTTCCTTTGCCTTGTCAAGGAACGATTGCATTTTTTATCCAACTCCTCCATAATTTAATTTTATATTTATTTTTATATATAAATGTATATTATTTTCTTAACCCCTCGCCTTTATCCAGAAATAAAGATACACCAAAAAGCCCAGAATCAGCAAAAAATTGATTATATGAAAAGCAATCGGCAGCCTTTTCAGGATTTTCTGCTTTGTTTCCTTTTTCATTTATTTTAAGTTTTATTATATGAATAGGCGAGGCAAAACTTAATGGCAGAAAAAGTTTTGCCGAGCACAAGCTATTGTCGCGAAGCGACGGATTAAGTTTTGTTTAAACAAAATAATTAAAAAAATCAGGCTTTCGCCTTTATCCTTTTCATCCTGAAGATGTTTTCCCTTTCCATCTCTTCCAGCCTCAGGGTTATGAATCCCTTTACCTTGTCCAGCCTGGGTATGACAACAAACTCAAGCCCGTTGACCCTTCTTTTTGTCTTTTCTATCTCGCTCAGGAGCTTCCGCATTGAGGTTTCGACCTCTGCAGCCAGGATTATTTTCTCGACAACTTTTTCATACGCAGCGGCAGCCTCGTCTATTGCCGATGAATTGTAAACACCATACCCCCTTTTAAGGAATGCCTTATGTATTTCTGAAGACTCTATCTTAGGCACTTTCACTCCCATGATGTTTTTCGTTGTCAGCTTCACATCAGGAATGTCCTTTATTGCCATGGCAATTGACTTAACCTTGAGGTCGCCTTCAAGGGTTCTTGCAATGTTAATCTTCCCCAGCGCGATTTTGTATTCGGAAACAAGCTCCTCGCGCAGTGATTTCGCCTTCTTAAGAATTTCAAAGAATTCAAGGATCAAGCCGTCCCTTTTTTTCTTGAGCAGGCTGTATCCGGATTTTGCAAGCTTTATCTGATTCTTGATTTTCAGCAGCTCGCTTCTTGTCGGCTTGATGTCATCTACCATTTTATCATGAAGTTGATGAAGACTTGTAGTACTTTTTCCTGAGCTCCGGGCTGATTCTTGTCAGCTCATGCTCGGGCAACAAGCCAAGCAGTTTCCAGCCCATGTCAAGAGTTTCTGCAATGCTCCTGTCTTCGTCTTTTTTCTGCCTTACAAACTTGTCTTCAAATTCCGCTGCAAATTTCAAAAGCTTTTTGTCGCGCTCGCTAAGCGCTTCCTCTCCCACAATTGCAACAAGCCCCCTTAAGTCGCGGCCTTCTGCATAAGCAGCATAAAGCTGGTCTGACACTTGCTTGTGGTCCTCTCTTGTTTTTGCAGGTCCTATTCCCAAGTTCATCAGTCTGGACAGCGATGGAAGAACATCAATTGAGGGATAAACTCCTTTCCTATGAAGTTCCCTTGACAAGACAATCTGGCCTTCTGTAATGTATCCGGTCAGGTCCGGGATTGGGTGGGTGATGTCGTCTCCCACCATTGTAAGGATTGGAAACTGGGTTATGCTGCCTTTTTTGCCCTTGATAACACCGGCCCTTTCATAGATGGTAGCGAGGTCTGTATTGTGTAAAAGCATGTTACCACATGCGTCGACAAAATTCTGATTGCCTTCTACACTTAAATCATACACATATTCTTCAGTTGGGTCTACAAGTTCAATACTAGACACTTTACAACCAATTACATCATTCAAAATAGAGTGTTTAACTTTCAATTTAGTAGATAAATATACTTTCCATGCGTTTCTGCCTTTCCATTTGTAAATTGTAGGTATTCTGTCTGGAAATAGTTGTCTTGATAATAACATCAAATCGTCTCTTAAACCAGGACTTATCGTGACCATATCATATTGAGTGATTCTATATCTTGGATCTGTTAATTTTCCATCTCCTGCGTAATAAGCATCGAAAAATGCTTTTTTCTCATTATTTGGAGCATTGAATAATAAGTTTGGAATTCTTTTGAAATTTGAACGATGATTGCAACCCAAAGTATGCACAAACGTATCATAATAGATCTTTCCTCCAATAGAAGTTCGGATTGTGCCTGATCTTTTGTCGGATATAAAGACTGACGGTTTTGATTCAAATGCGAGTTTGTAATTACCTACTATGTCTTCTATCATTTCTTCCGAATTGCTGTCTATTCTGACATAATGGCACCAACAATTTCTGCCATTTGCAGTGTTCAAGTATCTTGTTGCGTGTCCTTCAGCCACATAATAACCAGCTAATTTCGCTAATGGTATAGTGATAGAATTTGTTTCTTGTATTGGCGGAATTTTATTGACATGCACAACAAAATCTTCTTCACTTATCTTACCAGCTTCACATAACTGAATTTTGCCGTTTCTTAAAGTGAAAATGCTGTGATTTGGTGTAACTATTGTTTCTCCCATTTGTGTTGTGATTTTGCAAAGCTTCCCATTATATTTATGTCTTAAAATTTGTTTTATGGGTTTAAAGCTTGATTTCCCACTTGCATCTGCACTTAAAGCTTGCCAATCATTTACATTAATTCTTTCTTCAAATCCGTCTGATATTTTTTTATTCTTAAAGGATAAAATATCAAATAACTTGCTTATTTCAATAACTCTCATGGTTCCTTCTGGGTTTTTTACAACTACTCTTCTGCTTCCATCAACACTGTACATATATCCAGGGTATCCTCTTCTTCCGGGAATTTCTTCCCGAGCGGCGCCTATTTCACGAAGAGATTCGCAGTAATTGGTTAAATCTGTTAATATAACAAGCACATGCGCGTCATGCTCATAGGCAAAATATTCTGCTGCTGTCAATGCCATTCTTGGAGTAACTAATCTTTCAACTGCAGGGTCATTTGCAAGATTTAAAAAAACCAAACTTCTTTCCAAAGCGCCTGTCTGCCTGAAGTCATTTATAAAATATTGCGCTTCTTCATTTGTTATGCCCATTGCCGCAAATATAACAACGAAATTTTCCTGCTTACCGACAACTTTTGCCTGTCGGGCAATCTGCAATGCGATTTCATTGTGGGGCAGTCCAGAGCCCGAGAAGATTGGCAGCTTCTGGCCCCTGACAAGGGTGTTCATTGCATCGATTGTTGAGATGCCTGTCTGGATAAAATCATGGGGAGATGCCCTTGCATAGGGGTTAATCGCTGCTCCGATAATGTCAAGCCTTTTTTCAGGTATGATTTCTGGTCCGCCATCAATTGGCTTGCCAGAGCCGCTAAGAACTCTGCCAAGCATGTCTTTTGAAACATTGAGCTTTAAAGTATCCCCTAAGAATTTTACTCTCGTATCAACATCAATTCCAGCAGTGCCTTCAAATACCTGAACAACAACAATGTCATCGCTCGTGTCCAAGACCTGTCCGTTTTTTATTTCACCATTTGGCATTGAGATTCTTACAATGTCTGCATAGCCTATTGGCTCTGTTTTCTCTACAAAGATAAGCGGGCCTGCAACTCTAGTTATGGTTTTATATTCTTTCATTTTTATCTAAAGCCAAAAAATTCAATTATGTATAATTAAATTTTTTGGTATTTGTCATTTCAACTCTTTCTCCATCTGGGTTGTGAGCTCTCTCAATAATCTATCATAGTCTTTGATGAATTTTACCTCAGAAAGCCTGTCCTTTGCTTTTGCTGCAAGTATCTGCTGAAGCCTCATTCCAGAATCCAAAGCGTTATTTGCAAGTTTTGAAAAGTGATCTATTGCTTTCATCATCTGGTAGGTTTTCTTTAATTCTGAATACGCATCGATTTCATGGAAAGCATTCTGCTGCAGCAAAACTTCCCTT